>NZ_VPDM01000018.1:0-70069 GCF_013417645.1 Acinetobacter sp. YH12236 | reverse complement strand
TTACTCACCCGTCCGCCGCTAGGAATCAGGTGCAAGCACCCTATCCCCGCTCGACTTGCATGTGTTAAGCCTGCCGCCAGCGTTCAATCTGAGCCATGATCAAACTCTTCAGTTAAAATCATTTCGAACTTTATAAGTAAAGTTCTTAAACTTGGCTCATCAATTTTCTGACAAATATTTCTCAAATAAACTTCGAGTAATTTCTACCATTCAATCAATGAAAATAATTTCGATCAATCAACCAGTAAAAATCCACACAAGTTGTTCTTCATAATCTCTTAATGATCTTCTTGCTACTTCGTCAGTAGCAAGCTAGGTCGGCTATATTACTCTCTATCTCTAGAAAGTCAACCAGTAATGAAAATTATTTTTAAACTTTCTCTCTAAAACCCAACTCAACCATCTCATGCTAAGTTACTGTTTTATCAGGAGTTTTAATCTTCATCACCGCCGATGGATGTGCATTATAGACCAATCCCAAGCAAGCGCAACCCCTATTTTTAAGAAAATACTTCAGTTGATTATTATTTCTACAAAAATGCCGATTTTCCCTATTTTTTGAGCATTAAAGGTATAGGATTGGCCAATGTACTTAATAATTTCTCTTTTTTATTGTGTTCCTGAAAGCGCAAGGAGCGGCAATCTATATATTCACAGTAGCCCCCGTCCCCATGCTCAGTCTCGCCATTAATTCTAACTTCGTAATTAAAGCTTCCAACATAACCCGCAGCCAGACCAAATTTGAAATCTCCTCGGCTTTGTCCCTGCAGCCAGATCTGCATTCCTTTGCCATCTTCATAGCACCATTCAAACTCACGCGGCAGATACATCTTTTGCCCATTTGGAGTAGTCACACTCGGATAAACCCGATGCACCTTGAAATAGACTTTTTGATCGAACATTTGACTGGTCATATTTTTCAAGTCACGCAGATAAATTCGTGACTGCACAATGCTGTTCAGACTATCTCGAATTTGTGCCAACAATAATTGCCGTCCTTCACTCAGGTTAATAATCTGATAAGTCAGAAAGGCTAAAGGCAAATAGGGAAAATTAAAGCTTCGTGCAAATTCAAAACTACCTAAACTCTCGATAAGGTATTTCTGATCTTTATAATGTAAGGTGCCCTGACAATAACAAAGCAAAGACCAATGATCAGCCAGTGCAAAGCGCATTTGGGTAAAGTGTGAAATCAGATTGGTCGTATGGATGCTGAGATCAAAGCCCAGTTCAGAATCAAAACGTTGTAAACGAAAATGTGGAAAGTCGCCGGTCAGTTTTTCACGATCTAGAAACTGAAACAGGCCATACTGAAACTTGCAATCCTTTTTGATTGAATAGCAATTTAATTGTCCCGCCATATGCGGACTGGTACTACAGATTACTGTGGCTGTATCCAGTGCATTGGTTTGAATAGCACTCGGGTTAGCCAACATCGGTGCATTAGGCTGACCAATAATACTCAGAAAATTAAGATAATGAAGGGGTGCAGGCAGATCAGGAAGCGTCAGGCCCTGATGAATAATTTTATATTTCTGGTTTGGCCCATGATAGGCAAGATTATGCTGGGAAACAGCAGGAGTCTGATTCAGCTGTTTCGAACGATCTAGAAAATCTTGAAGAAACTGCATCTCAAACTCCTTATTTTTATATTGTTATAAGGTACTCTGTCTTTTTGCCATAAAGGTTGTAAGGAAACCAGACAAGGCATAGATGACAGAGATCACGAGAATCCCTACCGGAATATTATAAGTCATCGCTGCAAAGATAAACACCGCGATCGGCAACACGAAAAACGGCACCCGTCTACGCTCTACGGTTTTAAATGAATAGTATTTGATATTAGAAATCATCAATAAGCCAACGATTACGATAATCGCAGCATTAATGATTTGTACAGTAAAATCACGAATATCAAACACAGCCGGGAAGTCCAATCCTACCCAGACCAGTGAAATAATAATGACGGCTGCTAATGGACTTGCAACGCCAATAAAATAGCGTTTATCCACCACTCCAATCTGAACGTTAAAGCGGGCTAGACGGAAAGCTGCACAAGCCGTATAGACAAAACAAGCCGCCAGACCGATACGGCCTAAATCACTTAATCCCCAGCTATACATCAAAATAGCCGGTGCCACCCCAAATGCCAGCATATCGGATAGTGAGTCGAACTGTTCACCGAATGGACTTTGTGCCCCAATCGCACGTGCCACACGACCATCGAGACCATCAAATAAAGCTGCCAAGAAAATCGCATAAATAGCTTGCTGAAACTCGCCATTCATGCTGGCAATAATCGAGTAAAAGCCTGATAACAACGCAGCGGTTGTAATCAGGTTAGGCCACAGATAGATACCTCGACGCTTAACTCTTTGCCCTTCCTGGGTATGCTCTACCTCTTCCACCTCGAAGGTGATGCCATCAAATGGCAAATCTTTCGAAGATTCGTGTTCCGGCTTATTTGTACTTGTCATTCTTGTCGATCCTAACTATGACCCGATCTTTAAAATATTATTCGCCTACTAACCAACGAACTGCTGCATGACCGCCATTTTCCTGCATACGCAAATGCGGGAATAACCATTGCAGCGCTTCGTCTGCATCTTCAGAGAACTTCCAAGGTGGGTTAATCACCAGTAAACCACAACCATTTAAACCCACTGGTGTATCATCTGGCCATACACAGATTTCACATACCAACTGACGGCGAATCCCGGTCTTGAACATTTTCTTCTCGAAACGTTCAATCATGGCACGGTCTTTAATTGGGTACCAAACTGCAAATACGCCTGTCGGCCATTTTTTATAAGCAGCAACCAGTAATTCAACCAGCTGTGGGAAGTCTTTACGCTCCAGCTCATACGGCGGATCGATCATCACCAGACCACGTTTTTCTTTCGGTGGAATGACTGCGAGCAAGCCTTCATACGCATCACGCTCATGCAAACCGGCGCGTTTGTCAAAAATGTTATGACGTAACTGCTGGAACACATCACGCTGCATTTCAAAAATGGTGGCCTTGTCAATTTCACGCATGCCTTCCAGTGCAAACCAAGGTGAACCCGGATATGCACCTTTACCAAAGTTTTCACGCATTTTCTCAACAATTTTTAAATATTGTTGTACGCCTTCTGGCGCATTACGCTTGACCGAATCATCCAGCTTGATCAGACGATGAATACCGTTCAGGAATTCCCCTGACTTTTGCGCTTCAGAGGTGGATAAATCATATTTACCTGCACCACCATGTGTATCTACATAGCGATATGGTTTATCTTTTGCATTGAGTCGAGTCAATAATTGAAGCAACAATACATGCTTCATGACATCGGCAAAGTTGCCAGCATGGTAATGGTGACGGTAATTCATGTTTCATTAATTCCTAATATCAACCGCTATTTTAACATGAAAAATAGTTTCGTTCAGACCCGATTCTTACATAGAATAGCGCGACCCCAATTTACCCTTCTAGGTGAGTTTCTATGGAAGCAGTTCAACTCCCGGCAACCTGGCCAGTTGATCAGATTATTGATGATCTAGATCAGCATGGTTTTAGCATGATCGACAATGCTTATGCCCCATCCTATGTTGAACAGCTGATTGCTGAATGTACCAGTAATCTGGAACGCTTTCGTGATGCAGCCATTCAGAATGGCGTAGTCAGCAATATCCGCAGTGATCACATTCTCTGGCTCAATGAAGATCTGGAAATTTCTAACCAGCATGTGCAAACCTTACAGGCTTTAGGTCATGAGCTGAACCGCGCTTTCTTCCTCGGCATTAAAGATGTGGAAGCCCATTTTGCCTGCTATAACGCGGGCGAGTTCTATGCCCTGCATCGCGATAATCCTCAAGGCAAAAATGGCCGGATGATTTCTGCGGTTTATTATCTGCATGATGATTGGCAAGATAACTGGGGCGGCGAACTACATCTGCAGGATAAAAATGATCAATGGCATATTATCCAGCCTAAACCAAACCGTATTGCCTTCTTCCAAAGTGATTTAATGCATGAAGTTTTAAAAGCCAAACATCAACGTTTATCAATCACCGCCTGGTTAAGAAGTGATACCTGTTTGCTCTAATCCTTTTTCCACGCTTTAAATTTCAATTTTCAGCCTCATATAGCAATCATTGAGATATAAGGACTGCGTTCATGCGACCAACCCCCAAAGAGATCATTGCACGCATTGGTGAAACAGATCAGCTGTTTTTAAATGGCAATACGCCTGAGCTGGCGCTTGAACGAGCGGATCTTCGTCTGCAATTGGTGACTATTAGCCAGTTACGTCAAGAGCAGGTGCATTTCCTGCAAGAAGCGATTGTTCTGCTGGAGCAAGGCCGGATTGAATTTGAAGAAATGCCACTGGATTTGTATATCAATCTGTCTTTACACCTGGCCAAAGCCTATATGATCTACTTTGAGCTGACCAAAGAAGATCATTATGCGCTTATTACCCAGCAGATTCTAAAACCAATGACCAATTATGAGCATGCGGATATTTATTTCTTCCTGGCTTATGCATCTGCCAGTAAGAAAGAGCCTGCCATGACTCGTCACTGGCTAAATAAATACAGTAAAACGGCCCAGTTTGACCATGAACTGGTAGGCCAGCATCCGGCATTTGATGAATATCGTCAACTGGAATGGTTTATCCAGATTCTGCGTAGCCGTATGCATTAGAACAACGAAATCTGTTCTTATAAAAATGCCTCACATTGATGAGGCATTTTTTATGAATTAATTTAATTGACTCAAGCCAGACGGCGTCGATCTGCATCCAGATGCAATTGCTGATTCAGTTCATCAATCCAGATTGCCCAGTCATCATCCTGTACCAGATGACTAATCAACAGCGAACGCTGCGCTTTATTCCAGAACGGTGCTTCATGCAGTGACATATGGGCAGGTAGCTGATGAGTACGTATATAAAGCTCAATTGCCGCCGGGCTGTTAGCCAGGCCGAGTTGAGAAAATAACAGTTCTAAGGATGGTTGGTTCTTCCCGAGCATATGCCCTCCTTATATCAGATATATTGTAGTTATTTATAGGACTAACTTATAAGATAAGACAAAAAAAACCTAGTCAAAGGACTAGGTTTTATTGTGTCTTTTTGTATAAAGAAACTTTAATTGCTTTCAGGGCCTTCTTTATCACTTTCGACATGTAAAAGCTGGTTCAGTTTATCAATGATTACGATCCATTCATCATCCTGATGCCAGTGTTCGCGAAGAAAAGCGCTTTGCCCCTCATTCCAGAAATCTGCATCCGGCAAAATCACTTCTGATGGTAGCTGATGATTTTTGGTAAATTCATCAATTGATGCTTCATCAGCAGGCAAGCCTAATTGCTCAAATAATAATTCTAAAGTCACTTGCTGTTCTAATACCATTCGCTCACTCCATCATAAAAATAATCAGTTCATTGATTTGAAAATATTATTGATGCTTAAAAGAAGGCAGATCACAAGAACCACTGCCCTCTGCCTCAATATGCAATTGCTCATTGAGTACATCTACGAAAATTGCCCAGTCATCATCTTCTTTCCAGTGGCCAATCAGAAAATCATGTTGGTTTTTGGTCCAGAAAGGAGCTTTATGTAAGGGGACGTCCATCCCAATCTGATGGGTTTTGATAAATTCATCGATTGCTTCCGGGCTTGAATCCAAGCCGAGTTGCTCAAAAAAAAGTTCCATGGTAGGTCGCTGCTCTAACATCTCAGTACCTCCTCTTTTGTTGATGATTCTTCTTATTAAACTAGATGAGCCACTCGCAAAGTTCAGTTGTCCCTCCTTCACAAGATGTTATTTTTTGTTCTTTAAATTTTTTAGATATAGCAATAAAAAAGCACCCCCAATGGAGTGCTTTTTTAACTTAATCTTAAAAAGATTAAATTATTTGATCATGTCAGCAACTGCAGCGCGCTCTTCTTCAAGCTCGTTCAGTGTAACGTTGATACGTTCACGGCTGAATTCGTCGATTTCAAGACCTTGAACGATTTTGTATTCACCGTTTTCAGTAGTTACAGGGAAACCGAACATTACGCCTTCAGGAATACCATAAGAACCGTCAGAAGGAATACCCATAGTTACCCATTTTCCGTTTGTGCCAAGAGCCCAATCGCGCATATGGTCGATTGCAGCGTTTGCAGCAGAAGCAGCAGAAGACAAACCACGTGCTTCGATGATCGCAGCACCACGTTTACCAACAGTTGGAAGGAATACGTCTTTGTTCCAAGCTGCATCGTTGATTTTGTCTTTCAAGCTTTCGCCGTTTACGTTCGCAAAACGGTAGTCAGCATACATTGTTGGAGAGTGGTTACCCCAAACAGTCATGTTTTCGATGTCAGAAACTGCAACACCCGCTTTTTGAGCAAGTTGAGTTAACGCACGGTTGTGGTCAAGACGCAACATTGCTGTGAAGTTTTTCGCTGGAAGATCTGGAGCAGATTTCATTGCGATGTAAGCGTTAGTGTTAGCAGGGTTACCTACAACAAGAACTTTAACATCACGGCTAGCAACTTCGTTCAGTGCTTGGCCTTGACCAATGAAGATTTCGCCATTTACTTTAAGCAGGTCAGCACGTTCCATACCAGGACCACGTGGACGTGAACCAACTAATAGAGCATAGTCTGCATCTTTGAAAGCTACTTTAGGATCATCAGTACCGATCATGCCCGCCAATAATGGGAAAGCACAGTCGTCTAGTTCCATCATTACGCCTTTAAGCGCTTGCTGAGCTTTCTCAACAGGAATTTCTAATAATTGAAGAATAACTGGTTGGTCTTTACCAAGCATTTCACCGCTTGCGATACGGAATAATAGGCTGTAACCAATTTGACCAGCAGCGCCAGTAACGGCAACGCGAACAGGTTGCTTCATGTAATTATCTCCAATTGAGAGGATCGTCATAATGATTAAATAGCTGTTCTATCTAATCTTAATAATCATAAACGGCAAAGATTGTACTCCAATCCTCTTCGAGATGCATGTAAAAGAGAATGGATTTCAACAAAAGTATGATAGGAAATATAAATTAATTTGGCTAAAAAGCTTAGTATGTCCCTTTTATTGTGACAGTTTTTGGGCATGTATTAATAATGTTTGCAGGACAGCCTTTATAGCCGCCATTGGCGTTGTAGCAGACCTGAATCGACGTCAGCAGACTGGATGCGCGGGTCTGATGGCAGTTAAAACGCAATGCTGTTGAAGGCAGTTGCGGATTGATTTTCAGAAATTTGGAACGCAGCATATCAATGGAAACGGTATGGCTTTCCTGCTCAGTAAGTTCTTCTGGAACTTTCAGACGATCAGCATGATTGATCACGGTACGAAAATACTGCGTGGCATTCATCGGAATACAGCCGCCAATATTATGCCAGAGCAATGCGCGGGTATTTTCATCCGGCATGATACGGGCCACCACTTTAGCCTGCAAAGGCGGTAACTTCGCAGAACTGGTAGTAGTGCAATGTGTTGATGTGGTTTGAGGATAGAGACCAGAAATATTTAGGGAATAACCTTCAAGACATTTTCTTTTTTTACTGTAGGCCGGATCCAGACTGCAAAGTGCCGGTACCATCTGGATGTCCATGACATAACCCGTTGGCAATGCAAAGGCAGCTGGACTTGCTGCTAAAAATAAAAGTGCAGCCCATCCAGCAGAAATTTGAGCACCCCTTATTCCCTTGATCAACAAACTATCCTTCCCTTAGATTTTTTGAATGCTATGGTGTATTACGTAACGGAATGGCTTGCATACGCTTACCGACCGATTGTGCGCCCTGTCCCAATAAAATACCGTAATATGTCGCGTTCGTCATGACATGTTTCACATAATCTCGCGTTTCCAGTAAAGGAATGGTTTCGGTATATTGATCCGCAGCAATACTTTGGAATTCGGGTTGCCAACGGCGGGCACGGTTCGGGCCGGCATTATAACCTGCTGTAGCCAGTACTGGACTATTGCTCAATTGACGCTGAATTGTTGATAAATAGTAAGTTCCGTAACGGATATTGGTGTTCATATCGGTTAAGGCTGCGGGGTTATAAGTCTCACCCATTTGACGAGCAACCAGTTTGGCGGTGTCCGGCATGATTTGCATCAAACCACCAGCGCCTACATGAGAGCGTGCGCCGGTATTAAACCGGCTTTCCTGACGCATCAAACCATAAGCCCAAGCGGCATCAATGCCAGCATTACGGCTATGGCTCACGACATAATTCTGATGTGGCATCGGATAACGATAATTGTAATTATGCTTGTCCGCAGTACGATCTGCTGCATAAATGGCACGGTCATACCAGCCCATATCCATCGCACGTTTGGCTGCTGCCAACAGTAAATCGTCATCTTTTCTTAAATAAGCCTGTCGAACTGCCCAGTTCCATTCACGGTTAATATAATTCTCTGGCGCATTAATACTACGCAAGACAAAGGCACGGCGGAAATGAATATCTTGGTTCAGGCGTTGCATGGCCTGGCTGGATGGCTGTGCCGAGTTCGGTGTAGAAGCCGTTAACTGGCCTAATCTATCTCGCGCTAGCAGGTTATGATAATCCTCACCGACTGCCAGTTTTTTATAGATACTTTCTGCCGCCTGTTTTGAAGCGCGATCTGTGCGCTGTTCACTGGCACGTGCCAGCCAATATTGCCAGCGGTCTTCCTGTTTCTGGTTCACACTCATGGCATCAATGGCACGAATCAGACTTTCCCAGGCACTAAAACGAATCGCCTGACGGGCATAAATTTCGGCTTCTTCCGGACTAAATGGCAAACCATAACTGGCATCCAGATAGTTCAGCACTTCACGGTTGAAGTTATTTTTCATTACCGTAGTGCCGCCGATATAACCCACAGTTCTGAATAGTGTTTTTTGTACTTGTACCGGTGTGCCTTCAGCAGTACGTTTTACAATGGACATTGCTGAATCAAGATCGCTATCTGCCAGACGCCCCAACGCATAAATCAGATAGGCATGATCAGCGGCAGTACTTTTAGGGGCTGACCATAAATAATTGGTTGGATTGGCCTGAATCGTATTGAGCTGAGCCAGAGACAGGTTAAGCCCTAAACCTTGTGCAGTGGCAATAGCCTGTCCAGACTGACCAGCACGTAATTGCACCCACAAACGCTGCTGGCGGTCTTCATTGGTCATAAGCGGACTGGATAACATCATGCGTCCCAAGCCTGTACAAGACTCAGGTTGAGAATTGGTGGTTAGCCAAACATCCTTAAACTCAGCATAAACCAGCTGATCGCCACTTTTGGCACGGACTTGTGCAACTGCACAGGCTTCAGCCGGATCGGCATTGGTGACATATTGCAGAACTGGTTGCGCAGTAGAAAAGTCAGCCATTTTGACTTTTTCTTCGACATAATCGGCTGCGAGTTTTTCTGCCATAGCCGACTGAGGATAACGTTGGGCGAAACTGATAATTTGACTGGCAGGTTGTGAGCCAAGATTCTGGTTCAGAATCCAGTATTCAGGATAATAGCCCAAGACATCATTTTGCATGGCAGACTGATATTGTTGTAATTGTCCGATATTTCCAGCATTTGCCGCGCGTAAGGCATCATTAAATTGTTCTTCTGCTGCCTGCACACTCATTGAACAGAGACACGCCACACTCAAGCTTAGTAATTTATAATATTTCTTCATATTTTTAGTGTGTTTAAACATCAATTTGCCTTCTATCATCGAGTTTTCGCCCAGCCCCTGTTGCCTATCATAAGAGTTAGCCGGAAAATTATAACCCACTGTATTGTTCACTTATGTAACCTTATGATTAGACAATATTAATTTTCAGACACTTTTTGTCCATAAATCAATATTTTCCCAGCCGCATTTTAGGCTATAAGTTTAAGCGACTTTCCTGCTAAAATATGCGCCTTTTAAAGATTTCAGAACGTGAATTGAATTTTTATTTACCCGTTTGCCTATGCAAACAGGTTATTCGTTCACTCTTTCGACGTATTACCTTGTAGGAGCCTACATGACGGTTCAAACCTTCATTCCGAATGGTGCCCCAGCTGCCTCAGAAAACACTGTCACCCAGCCAGCGCACACCCCAGCCATCGATGGTTCAGTTAAAAAACTGTATATCGAAACGCAAGGGTGTCAGATGAATGAGTATGACAGTCACCGTATGGCAGATCTGCTGGGCGATTCCCACGGCTATGTGCTGACCACTGATCCTAAAGAAGCGGATATTCTGCTGATGAATACCTGCTCGATCCGTGAAAAGGCACAAGAAAAAGTATTCTCAGAATTGGGCCGCTGGCGCAAGCTGAAAGAAAAAAATCCGGATCTGATTATTGGTGTCGGTGGATGTGTTGCTTCTCAGGAAGGTGACAATATCCAGAAACGTGCCAATTATGTAGACATGATTTTTGGTCCGCAAACCCTGCACCGTTTACCGCAAATGCTGGACCAGCATTTTGAGCAGATCGAAAAACCGAAAAAAGAAAAAATTAAACTGGTCGATATTTCGTTCCCGGACATCGAAAAATTTGACTTCCTGCCTGAACCGCGTGTTGAAGGTTATAAGGCCTTTGTTTCGATCATGGAAGGCTGCTCAAAATACTGTTCATTCTGTGTAGTTCCATATACACGTGGCGAAGAAGTATCTCGCCCGCTGGATGACGTTCTGGCTGAAATTGCTGGCTTAGCAGAAAAAGGTGTGCGTGAAATTTCCCTGCTCGGTCAGAACGTGAATGGTTATCGCGGTGAGACCTTTGACGGAAAAATCTGTACTTTTGCCGATCTGTTACGTTTGGTTGCAGAAATTCCAGGTATTGGCCGTATTCGTTATACCACTTCCCATCCATTGGAATTCAATGATGATCTGATCCAGTGCTATCGTGACCTGCCACAGATGGTGTCGCATCTGCATCTGCCGGTGCAAAGCGGTTCCAATGATGTATTGCAGGCGATGAAACGTAATCACACCATTGATGTGTATATCGAGAAAATCGAAAAGTTACGTAAAGTTCGCCCAGACATGCATTTATCTTCAGACTTTATTATCGGCTTCCCGGGCGAAACCGATGAGAACTTCGAAGAAACCTATCAGTTTATTCAGGATCTGGATTTCGACCATTCTTATAGTTTTGTTTATTCCAAACGTCCGGGCACCCCTGCCGCAGAGCTGGAAGATACGACACCTGAACAGGTGAAAAAAGAACGCTTGGCCAAAGTTCAGGACTGGATTAAACAGTCCAGTATTCGTAAAACAGATGCCATGCTCGGTACAGTCCAGCGCGTACTGGTTGAGAAAGTTTCTGATAAAGACCCGAACGTTCTAGTCGGTACAGCAGACAACACCCGTTATGTCACCTTTATTGGCAATGCATCGTGGGTAGGACGTTTTGCAGAGATCGAAATTACCGAAATTAAAACTTTAAATTTAGTTTACGGTGAGCTATTGAATCTTGAGCCTGACGTGGCGTAATGTAGAGCATATAACGTACACTTCTAAAAGGAACACTCTTGACTGCAACGATTCGACGTACAGTAGCTTTTCCTGGAATTTCGATGGACCGTTTACAAGCCGTCTTAGGTGCCTATAACGGTCATTTGAAACAAATTGAACAACGTTTAGACGTCAAAATTTCCCACCGAGGTGAAAGTTTCTTTATCGATGGTGGAATCGATGCCGTTGAGAGAGCCGAAATGCTCTTGCAACGTCTTCATGAAGAATCTGAACACAGCCAGCAGATCAGTGCAGATACTTTGCATATGATGATTCAAGGTAGCCAGACCGATCATGAACTCCAGGAGAACCTGGAAGAACAGGAACATACCGGTCTGGACAATGTCTGGCTGCAGACGCGTAAAGGCCGGATCAATCCGCGCGGTGCCAACCAGAAACGTTATGTACAGCGTATTCTGCAAAGTGATATTTCCTTTGGTATTGGCCCTGCGGGTACCGGTAAAACCTATCTCGCCGTTGCAGCTGCTGTAGATATGCTGGAGCGTAATGAAATCCAGCGTATCTTACTGGTTCGTCCTGCGGTTGAAGCGGGTGAAAAACTTGGCTTCCTGCCGGGGGATTTAACCCAGAAGATCGATCCGTATTTGCGTCCCCTTTATGATGCCCTGTATGAAATGCTTGGTTTCGAAAAAGTGGCCAAGCTGATCGAACGTCAGATTATTGAAGTTGCACCGCTCGCCTATATGCGTGGTCGTACCCTGAATCATTCTTTCGTAATTCTGGATGAAGCCCAGAACACCACACCTGAACAGATGAAGATGTTCCTGACCCGTTTAGGTTTTGGTTCACGTGCAGTGATTACCGGTGACGTGACTCAGGTGGACTTACCACGTGGTCAGCAGTCTGGTCTGGCACATGCCTTACGTGTGATTGATAAAATCCCTGAAATTCATATTACCCGTTTCCATTCTCGTGACGTCGTGCGTCACCAGCTGGTTCAGAAAATTGTTGAAGCCTACGAAGGCTGGGACAGTGAACAGCAGCGTTTAAGCGCTGAGGCTCGTGCCGAGCGTAAAGCCCGTCAGGAAGCCTTGATCGCTGAGAATGATGCTGCAGCTGATGCACAGCATTAATGCTGCATTGTTATTTAATTTTTAAGGATTCACGTTGAAACTTAGTCTCTCCCTGCAACAGGACTTTCAGTCACCAGAACTGGTGCTGAAACGTGCCTATATTAAAAAAGTTGTAGAAACCACTTTGCGCCATATCGGTACCCAAAGTGATTGTGAAATTGGCATTGCCTGTGTCGATAATGACGAAAGTCATAAACTCAATCTGGAATATCGCGGCAAGGATAAACCGACCAATGTCCTGTCTTTTCCAAGTGAACTTCCAGATGAAATGGCACAGGTTCTGGATGCTTTCCCGATCGGTGATTTGGTGATTTGTATTCCAGTAGTGCTGCGTGAAGCTGCTGAACAGGCCAAAGCTCCACTGCTCCATTTCACCCATATGCTGGTACATGGTACTTTGCATCTGATGGGTTATGACCATGAAACTTCAGAGGAAGATGCTGAAGAAATGGAAGGCATTGAGATCGAGATTCTGGACAAACTGGGTATTGCTAATCCTTATCTGGAAAGAGATTAAAATTCAATAATTAAAAAGCGGGCTAAGGCTCGCTTTTTTTATTTTATTCACTTCATAATAAGCTCAATTTAAGAAATAAAATAAAAACCTCCATGCAATATGTCGTGATTTTCAAAGCGCAAATTAAAGAATTAGATCAGTGTTATTTTGAAACAGCCCAGCGAATGAGAGAAAGAGCCCTTTCACAATTTCATTGCCAGTATTTTGAAGCTTTAACCGAAGATACTCAGGAAATTGCGCTTTCTTACTGGAACAGTCTTCATGATATTCGCGCCTGGCATGAAGATGCTGAACATCAGGCCGCTCAAGAGCTAGGAAAATATAGCTGGTATACATATTTCAGCGTGGAAGTCTGTGAAGTTTTACGGCGCTATGATGCACAGTTAAATTAAATACTCATCGATCCTTATTTATTTTTTTCTTGATCTGTTCTTAGATACAGAGTTTTAAAAAATATCTGCTTACGCATTCATGATTTCTTCCAGAAATACATAAGCACATAATGAACTTTAACAAAGAACTGTGCTTCAAAAATTTTAGGAGAACGTAATGAAAAGATTGTTCTCGACTGCATTACTTATTTTCTCTCCCTGGCTGTGTTCATCACTTTATGCCCACTCAATTCCCATGTGCCCAAAAATTAAATTTCAACAGAACCAAAGCTCATGGGCAGGCCATTATTATTTAAACGGAGTTATGGAATTAGGTTCGGAGTTGCTGTTACAAGCAGATGGTACCTTTAAATGGTATCTGGCCTATGGTGCTCTGGATCAATTTGCCGAAGGAACATGGTGGCAAAATAAAGAGTGTATTGGCTTAAAAGCAGATCCAAAGTACCAGGACTTGATGATATTTCCCAAATATCTAGCCATAGATGAAAACCATTTAAATGTGGTCTGGGACGATGGAACTCAGCAAGGTAGTTATATACAGGCGAAGCGCCCAGATTAACGCACCTCAAACTCCGCTTCAGCCGGATCAAAACGCCAGGTTCGAATAATTCTCAGCTCGGAAATATCCGACATCTTGGCATCAAATGCTCCGAATGGTGCTGCCTTGCGTACTGAAGATTTTGCAGCTTCATCTAGCAAATTATGCCCTGAACTGTCAATTAAGCGAATTGCACGGATTCCGCCGTTCTGGTTCAAGATCACCATCAAGCGCACCTCTCCTGCCAGATTCTGCTGTTTGGCAGCGTCTGGATAATAGCGGTTACCATAGAACTCCACTTTCTGACGGAATTTTTCCAGATAAGCTGCAGAAACATCCTGTTTGGACTGGATGCCATCTACGGTTTTAATTTTTTGCTGACGACTGAAGTTTTGTTGTCGTTGCAGATATTGGGCTTCCAGACTGGCTACCATAGCGGCTTTGGCCTGAAACTGACTTTGTAACTGTTCCTGCATTTTTTTGCGCTGATTTTCTTCCGCCTGTTTTTGCCAGCTTAAAGTCGTCATCAGTACTTTTTCTTCAAAGCTTAATTCGCGCTGTTGTTGCAACATGTCCGGACTTTCTTGCTGTTCTTCTCCGGTCTTTTGCTCCATCAACGGTGCAGGCATATCGCTCGACATACGATGTGCTTCACGAAATTTACCTGAACCTTGCTGGTCAGTTTGAGCCAGAAAATCTGCATGCTCAATTTTTTCATCAGTTTGACGAATACTGACTGCAATTTCTTTGGTCATGCTCTCCTGATCTTGTGGCATACCAAATTCCAGCGTGAGAAAAATTACGTGCAAAATAACAGCTGCAAATACGGCGCTATTAAAAATTGGATCTTTCCACCAGGCTTTGACCAGAGGCATTAATATCATGGTTGATCTCATCGCTACGAACCCAGACTTGAGTTCATCTCCCAAACAGCATTTTTAAAATTAAAAAATAAACGGCTTTGCATTTTTGTTTTAAAAATGCCAAACCCATCAAATCTTCAACGTTAGATAACTAAAACCCTAAAAATGGTGCTATTTATTTTGCTAAACTGCAAGCTGAAACTCTTGTATTTTTTATACAATTCGACAAGATACACTTCGAATTAAAACATATAGTTGCCAGGACGCTTAAAGATGCAAACGCTAATTTCCAATATTTCTAATAAAATTCGCCAGGCATATCAAAAGGCGGAAGGATTTATTGAGGATGAACGCGAATTTCCTTTGTCTCAAGTTTTCCTGAATGCGACATTTCAACGTTTTGTCACTGACAATGTTTCCATGCTGAAAGATCTGCATGCCGATCTGCATGATGACTGGTTACGACTCTATGCCACGCTGGACTATAAAGGTCTGAACGTGACCTTATCGGTTGATTTAAAACTGGTGCAAATGGAGCTGAATAAGAATACGCAGCTCATTGTATTTGAACAGATCAGTGATACCCAGTTGATTGAAGCCAAATACCCAAATGTCTTTTATAAACTGGGGGTACGATTCGCCCTGTTTTTCTATCAGCGCGTGCTGAATAAGGACCCTCTTGGCATGATTCTGGAAAAACTCGGTGTCATTAAAGTAAAAGATGATTTATTGCATCTGGATCTGAATCGCTGGTTAGGCAAAAACCGCTCGGTGATTGAGACGCTTGGTAAGGTTCATGTAAATCACGCCGTACTTCGCGAAGCTGAACTGGTGGTGATCGGTAATGTGAATCTTGCTGCCCTGTTCAGAAAGCTTTCTCAGGAAAAAGAAGAGAAATGGGACGAAGACGACATGGATGACAATAAAGTCACACCGATCAAACAGAAAGAACCGACTTAAACTGTGTGTAATTCAATAACTAAACAAACTCACCAGTAACTACATGAAATATACATTTTTATTGAAAATCTCCCTTCATTTTCCATATTTTGACCAAATAATAAAAAGTGGAAAGTGATCAATTTTATCTGAAATTACACAGGACAATTCTTTATGGCGAAAACTGTATTCAAAACTTTAGGTGTGACTGCAGGCTTGACTACCGCAATGGTACTTACTGGTTTATCCACCCAGACCTTCGCCATGGCGCCTTTCCAAGCCAATTATCAGTTTAGCTACAATGGAAAAAATATGGGTTCTGCTACCCGTACCTTAAGCAAATCTGGTAATAACTGGACCTATGTTTTTGCAGCCAAAGCAGGTGGCGTTGCTTCAGCGACTGAAACCAGCCGTTTTACTTTCAATAATGGCAAGATTGGTTCAAGCAGTTTCAGCCGTACCAGCAAGATTCTGGTGCATAGCAACACCATGAGTATTAACTTTAATCCTTCTAGCAAAACGATCAGTACCAAGAAAGATGATGAAAAACGTTCTTTTGCCTGGAGAGCAGATGTACTGGATGAGCTAAATGCTGAATTGCAGATTCGTGAAGACCTGAAAAATGGTGGTTTAAAATCGAATTACTACATTGCTGATGCCAAAGAAGTGGAAGGCCGTAAATTCGTCAAACAAGGTACAGAAACGGTGAGCACCAAATATGGTTCATTTAGTACCATTAAAGTAGTGATTAAACACAACAAACCAGGCCGTGAAACTACTTTCTGGTTAGCACCGAAACTGGACTACTTACCAGTCAAAGTATCGCATGTCGACAAGAAAACCTCTTACGGTTTATTGCTGACCAGCTATAACGGTAAAACGAACTAAGGTTTTTTGGTGAATTTCGCTTGATTTTTTTTGGGTGCTTTTTACAATACGCTTTTGCTTTAAAAAGCACCTGCTCTTGAGGATTCTCCCGTGCACGCACTAGAACAGAAAATCTTAGCCGAAGGTATCGTTCTATCTGAAGAAGTTTTGAAAGTTGATTCTTTCTTAAATCACCAAATTGATCCAATCATGATGCAGCAAATTGGTCAGGAATTTGCGCGTCTGTTTAAAGATGCTGGTATTACCAAAATTATTACCATTGAAGCGTCCGGTATTGCACCTGCAGTCATGGCAGGCTTAGAGCTTGGTGTTCCAGTAATCTTTGCACGTAAATACCAGTCTCTCACTTTAAAAGATGATTTATACCGTTCTAAAGTATTTTCATTTACCAAACAGACTGAAAGCACGATTGCCATTTCAAATAAACACATTAGTTCATTTGACAAGGTTTTAGTGATTGATGACTTCCTGGCAAATGGTCAGGCAGCACTGGGTCTTGCTGACTTGATTCATCAGGCGAATGCTGAAGTGGTAGGGATCGGGATTGTGATTGAAAAATCATTCCAGCCAGGCCGTGACTTGTTACTTGAAAAAGGTTACCGCGTTGAATCATTAGCGCGTGTGAAATCTTTGGCAAATGGTACTGTCGAATTTGTTCGCGATTAAGTTTACAAATGAATATTTTAAAGGGTGCTTCGGCACTCTTTTTTATTGGATTTTTTTAATTTCGGTTAGCTAGGAATAACTAAAATATAGCTATAAAATTATCTATTTTCGACTGCACGTAAATAGTTGTACTCCGACTTTTTCTTATGAGATTTCAAGACAACTAAAGCCTCAAGAATTTATTATCCGAAAAATAACAACAATTTAAACTGATATTATTATAAAATAAGAGGCCTAACTATCTGCCAATAGTTAGACCCTTGGTTTATTTTCAACAATAAACTATTTGACAGTCACAGTAATACTACCGCTGTTGACAGCACCAATGGCGGTAGTTGTGATACTGTTGTTAACAGCAGTTTGAGTTCCTTCTGCAATTGCACTTACAGATGCATCAATGGTACCTGCATTGTAAGCAATATTTGCTGCACTATAATTACTTAAAGTTTCATTGATTTGCTCACTGTAGTTGGTCGCCAGTGTAGTACTCACTACTTCTGAGATGTCTGAACTATCAGCAACCTCTGAGAGCTCTTCTACAGTTTCTGAGTTATTAGTTGCACTGGTAACTTCACTGAAGTCATAGTTATATGTCTCATCTGATACGTCTGATATCACGCTATTAAAGCTGCCTTGCTCTAGTGTAATACTACCTGTATTCGCGGCGCCAATTGCTGTAGTTTCAATCGTACCTTCAATTGAACTAATTGCATCCTGTGCTTCTCTTGATACCTCTCCTAATGCTTGTAAATCGACGCTGGCATCAACATCACCTGTATTTACTGCAAGATTCAAGGCAGAACCATTTTCCACCTGCTGAGAGATCGACTCCAGGGTCGCTTGTAAACCAGTATCTACGGTTACTTCAGTTGGTGTTTCATCATCTTGAGCATATGCCATACCTGCACCAGACAGGAAAGCGACGGATAAAGCGATTGTTTTGATCGTGTTTTTCATCGTTGTTTTTCCTTTTTTAGCTTTGAAATACTTCTCGCTCAGTATTTCTTTCTCATAATGGGAGCGAGCCCATTTTTACTGGTCAATTAATCACGCTGAGAACTTGACCAGTAATTTTCTATAACTTCAGGATTGGCATCCCACAACATGGATACCTTCTCCTCTTCTTTTTCTTTAGAATTCGTTTCTTGCGAATTTTTTTCGTTCTTTACTACACCTGAAGAAGATGAAGCTTTTTTCTTACTGATATATTTAATTAAATCTTGTTTACTCATTTCAGGATCTGCTTCAGGATTCTGAATCACTTCGGATTCTTTGTTTTTAGGTGGCTTCGTATCCTTACTCGGTGAATTGGTCGATTTATTTTTTTCATTGGATGAAGAAGATTCTGTTGCAGCTGACTCCTGAACAGCAGTACTGGACGCTATACTATTTTGCTCCTGAATTTTTTTGTACTTATGCAAAGCCACAGAACTTCGCGTCAGATTAAGCTGACCATATTCAGGTGGTATTTGCGCACGGCAACCTGCAAAGACTGGAGGTGGAACGACCTGACTGAGTAATTCAAAAGTGGCCAGATTCAACATTTGCCGTAAAGCAAAATTAGTCGCCTCACGTTCTCCTTTACCGATTTGAACATTTAACAAGGTACGTCCAGTAAACCGCCCTGCACTGACACCATAATCCTGTGCAGCAATCTGCTTTTGCAGCGATACATTCGCAACGACTTTACTCGTACGTGTATCGGTAAGAGATAAATCCAGACCAACCATAATACGGGTTTGACTGTAGTTCGGGCCAACACCCGCAATCTGCATATCAAATCCACCCCCCGGAATAAAATCCAGACTGTTAATACTGCCAGTCACATAATAATCAGAGGCCTGAATCTGTCTTGGATCCCGAATCCCCCACTTGGCTTCACTTTCAATAATTCGGGGATCACGTCGGTTCATTAAGTTGACTCCCGCCTGAAATAAAGCAGACTGCACCATATCTCCAGCGCCTTGAGTGACCATTTTCCCACTACCTCCATTGGTCACCACATCTTTACCGGTTTGATCCAGAATCGCACCCACAGAGAAGCTGACATCATTACGTAATTGCCCTTTTAAACAGGATAAAGCCATATCAAAAGGGGTAAAAATATCGGTAATAGGAGGTCCTTGTACCAGTTTCACCGGTTTCTTAGTGGAAAATGCATGTATTTACAACTCAGCTAAACTTCTCTGAATAAAATTCCACTAGAATCAAATTGGTATGAAATGTTCCTGACTTCAATATTCAGAACCTACATACTGTTGAGCCGGATGTGCTGAATAATTACTTGTCTAAGTAAGGTTCCATATCACACATTTGCTTAAAACGAATAAATACTAATCGCTGATGGAAAATCCTATGCAATGTCCTAAATGTGGTTCAACGGAAATTGAGCTACGCGATCACGAAAAGAATCTGAAAAAAATTGGTGGTATTTTAATGACCTCAGCTGGTGCCACTGCGGGCACAGTAGGTGGCGCAGCCTCTGGCGCTTCAATTGGTGCTGCCATTGGAACAGTCGCAGGTCCTTTAGGGGTAATTGTAGGCGGCACGGTGGGAACCTTCGTAGGCGCAATCAGTGTCGGCATTACTGGGGGGGTGGTCGGAAACTTCTTAGGTAAAAAAGCAGGTGTTTCCGTAGATCGCAACTTATTTCTGGATTACCAGTGTCTGAATTGTAAACATAGATTTAGTCAAAAAGATCAAAAAGATCAAAAAGATCAAAAAGATCAAAAAGATCAAAAAGAAGATTAGTAAAATCAAGGAAATGAAGCTGATTCTTCATTTCCTTTTTAATTAGCTTATTAAGCTTGATTGAGTTTTAAAGCAACCTCGGCCAGACGTTTACCTTGTACTTCACACAAAATTTTCTCATCCTGGCTTAAACCTTGATCATGTCGTGGGCCACTCACATGACTTGCGCCATAAGGCGTACCACCACTTTTAGTATTGGACAGCGCTGGTGTCGCATTGCTTAATCCCATGATCATCATACCGTGATGAAACAATGGCGGTAGCATCGTCAGTAAAGTACTTTCCTGTCCGCCATGCATTGAGCCTGACGCGGTAAAAACACAGACTGGCTTACCATGCAAAGCACCATTCAGCCATAAACTGGTGGTCTGATCCCAGAAGTATTTCATTTCTGAAGCCATATTCCCAAAGCGGGTGGGTGAACCTAATGCCAAAGCAGCACACTGGGCAAGATCATCTAAAGTACAGTAGATATCACCTTCTGCCGGAATACTCGGCTCAGCTTCTTTCACCACGGTCGCAATATTTGGAACAGTACGAATTTTTACAGCCATCCCTGCTGCTTCAACACCATTCGCAATCAGATGCGCCATTTCTTTGGTTGAGCCATATTTGCTGTAATATAAAACAAGGACATAAGGTTGCATAAAGTTCTTATTCATTACTTAAAAAAATAAAACTATACGGTATTTCGCAACTTTTTTGGGTAAGCTGAAGAATGAAAATTCATGATGAATAAAAAAATTGAGATTGAAAGCGCATGATCGTTGAATATTTAAAGAAGTTACCTTTTTATGAAAAACACTGGTTTCAATTTATTTTATTTGTACTACGGCGTTTCGAGGCTGACCGGTGTCGTGAGCAGGCCGGTTCACTGACCTATACTACCCTGTTTGCTGTAGTTCCGATGCTGACCGTGTTTCTGGTCATTATCTCTTCAATCAGGGCATTGGAACCGGCAAGACAACAGCTCCAACAGCTGATCTATAGTAACTTTTTACCTAAAACGACGATCGCTTTCGATAAAGCGCTCAATGCCTTCACGGAGAAATCCAGCAATTTAACTATTATCGGTATTCTTTTCTTATTCATCACCACAGTACTGATGCTCAGTAGCATCGAAACGGTCTTTAACCGGATCTGGCGTGTGACTGAAACCCGCGGTGGCATTATCGGTTTTATGCGTTACTGGACCATAATTTCACTTGGTCCAATTTTGCTGGGCAGCGCCTTTGTGATTTCTTCTACTTTGGCCTCCATGAATATTCTCAGTAATAACTTTGCCGGTTATGAACTGGATGGTGCCTTTATTCTCTGGGGAATATCTTTTTCTCTGACCGTGCTTGGCTTTTTTATTCTGAACTGGACTATTCCCAATCGGAGTGTACCGCTCAAATCAGCTTTTATTGCCGGTCTGTTTAGTGCCATCGTCTTCGAACTTCTGAAGAACCTGTTCGGCTTTTTGATGTCAAACTTTACCAGTTATGAAATTGTTTACGGAGCTTTCGCAGCTGTCCCTATTTTCCTGCTCTGGATTTATCTGTCCTGGATTATTGTATTGCTGGGCGTGGAAATCAGCTATGCCCTGACTGCATTCGAATCTGGACAGGACAATAAGCGCCATCCAATCGTCATGTTGCTGGATCTATTAGAACTGTTTTATAAAAAGCAGAAAACTGGTGAAAGTGTCAGTGAAGCCCAGGCACTAGAAGTTTTGGGACGGGATGAAATTGGACGCTGGCCTAGCTATGTCAGCATGTTTGAAAAACAGAATCTGATTAAACGTACAGATGACAATGAATATGTGCTGGTACGCGATCTGGATCAGGTCAGCTTCTGGAATTTTTATCTACAGCTTCCTTATCCATTGCCGCGCAAACAGCATCTGACTGATGTGCATACTGATGATCTCTGGATGCAAAAGTTCTCACCTAAACTGAATGAAACTGATCAGTTTCTGGAAGAAAAGCTCAGTTTTCCATTATCAGAACTGTTCCGCAGTAAATAAATTCAATCCTCTCTTTTGAGAGGATTTTTTTAAATGAATTGGATCAATTGTCAGCAGATAATCATCCTTGCTGTCATTAAAGCTATAATCCAAAAACTAAGTGTCGTTATTTTCATTGACCGGATTTTTATATAGAGGTTTGAGTCTTGATCTGAGGCACAGGCTTGTTTAACCATCCCTGTAAACTCACCAGAATCACGCCCAGCATCACCATACAGGTCCCAACAATGAAATTGATCTCGATATGCTCATTTAGAATTAACACGCCAAACAGCATGCCAAATACTGGTGTTAAAAAGGAAAATACCCCTAATCGTGAAGCCAGATAATGTTTTAGCATCCAGAACCAGATCAGATAACTGGCGAAGGAAATCACCACCGTATGAAAAATCAGGCTGGAAATAGACAAGGTCGTCCATTGGATACTGGCTTGCCCAGTCAAAAAGGACAAAGGCAACAATACCATGCCAGCGATCAGCAATTGATAGAATAAGGTTTGGGTTGCAGGCGCTTCAGCCAGCGAGCTCAAACGTACACTCACGGTCGTGGCTGCCCAGAACACGCCCGCCAGTAGCGCCAGAAAATCTCCCCATAAGGCATGAGATTGTAAAGCAGATCCTGTCTGCGGGCGCAGCAGGAAACTCACCACAATACCACTAAAGGCAAGAAAAATTCCTCCCCATTGCACATGAGACAAATGTTCCGCCGGCAGTTTCCAGTGCAAGCCCAAAGCCACAAAAATTGGTGCAGTATAGAGCAAGACAATGGTATGCGAAGCTGAGGTATAACGCAGCGCCTCACCCACCAGATAAAATTCAGCGGCAAACAGCACACCAACCAGTAAACCCGCAGATAAGTATCTTGCATTCCAAAGCTGACGGCGTACACTCTGCTGAATTAAAGGATAAACCATAAGTGCAGATAAGGCTGAACGTAATGCAATTTGCATCAGGGCAGAAATATCACTGGCCGCCCACTTCAGTACGACCTGCTGCAAACCCCACAACATACACAGTACAAACATGATGGCAGATGCTTTGACATCTAGTGCCTGACGATGATTCAAATATATTCCCGTTCTTGATTGGAGCCGCTACATACTAAAAATGTTAGAAGTAGAAGATATAACATCAAAATAGACATACGATGGGGGGATTCAGGCAATATTCGTGATGCGTAAAAAACGATTTAGACGCTATCCAATTTATATCTAGAAACTGAATGGCAACCGTGCCTGATCAGTCTGATAAATTATCCCTTGCTCATTACACTTTTCTAAACAAAATAAAGGAGCCCTTCGGCTCCTTGATCTCAAAAATCCGGTCTTACTTTACAAATGTCGTCCAGACATAATCCTGATTTTGGCCTTTTAGGGTCATTTTCAATTGATCACCAGATTGCAAGGCTGCCACCCCTGCTGGTGTACCGGTCATCACTACATCACCTTCTTCCAGTGTAAATACCTGACTAATGTCTGCCAATAAAGTTGCGATATCAAAAATCAATAAAGCTGTATCGCCTTTTTGACGCAGCTCATCATTGATCTCCAGCGTATAATGCACATCTTTCCAGTCAGTAATGACATCGGCTACCGGTATCCAGTCTGCAAGTACACAAGAACCGTCAAAAGCTTTGGCCCGTTCCCAAGGTTGACCTTTTTTCTTTAGGTCATCTTGTAGATCACGCAAGGTCAGATCCAGACCTAAAGTCACAGCACCAATTGCCTGCAAAACTTTGGCAGGATCATTTTCCTTGCTTAAGGTACGGTCAATACGCAAACTTAGTTCACACTCATAATGACAGTTACCCCAGTCCGGATTCCATTCAATACCAGCATCCAGTGCAGTCAAAGCACTCGGTGGCTTGATAAACAACACAGGACGATCAGGTACCGCATTTCCAAGCTCTTTGGCATGGTCAGCATAACTGCGACCGACACAAACAATTTTTGATGGGCGTGTACTCATGATCTCTTTCCTGTTCTTGATCTGTCTTATTTCTTGAAGGTATTTTCGAAAATGCTTTGCTCAGTACCATCTTTAAAGGCACGTTTTGGCACAATCACCACTGTACGGTTTTTCAGTTCCAGCATATAGGTCAGCTTGCCGATAGCAAAACTTTGTACTTCATTATAATGCACGACCTTGCTACGTCCGTTATTGAAAATTTCTGCATAGTCCTGAAACAGGTCAATGCCTTGTTCACTTTTTCCAAACTGATATTTTACAAACTGGCGCTTAAACATCATCGGCAGGAACCAGTAGCGCATGATGCCCTGTAAAATCAGGAAGAAGGCACCCAAAGCCACATAATAACGGCCAACCCCATTCAGGTCCATTGAGAAGCCCCAGATAATAATCCCGATGCTAACCAAAGGCGTCAGAAAGCGTGAAATCTGTTTTTTGCCAAAAGTGGCCAGAGCAAATCCATCCTGAGATTCTTCTAAAGTAAGATAATAACGGGTGGATAAAGTTGGTGCTGACTCAGTCATAGCATCACATCAAAAATATAAAATCCTGATCCATACTATATCAAAATATGCTTAAAACTCATGGCTTATGCTATCAATTACATAACTTTGCTTTGGAAATAACTGAATTTAGTTTTAAATAAATCATCATTAAAACAAAAAACACACAATAGGATATTGGATGAAAGGATTGATCCCCTATCTGCTGATGAGTAGTACCTTATGTGCAATCTCACCGGCTTTTGCAAAAATAACGCCATGGACCCCTAATCTGCCAAGCAGTCTTGATGTATTTCAAGGCAATTCTCAGCAACTGGCTGAACTCACTGGCGAACGTATCCTGATTTATGCGCATCCTGCCAGCAAAACCCATCTACCGACTTTTAAAACGGCTTCTAGTAGCAAATCCCAGTTTTATAGTGCGGCTGTAGTCTTGCCTGCATCCGAAGCACAAGTCGAAAAATTACTGCAACATTATCCGAATTATGTCGGCCTGTTTCCGACCCTAAAATCCGCCAAGGTGATTGAACAGCAAGGTAGCATTCAACAAGTCAAATATCAGGTGCATATTCCCACTCCAATCCCGGTCTTAAACTTTAAAGAAACTGTGGTGATGCAGCATCATCTTGAAAATAACAGTATCAGCACACTAATTCTGGACGCGCCAATTCCCTATGGGGCCGGAAAGCTGGAATGGTTTGCACTGGGTTCCAATAAAACCTTAGTGACGGTGACGCAATGGGGTGATCTAAACCAGCCGCAAGGTTTTCTGTTTAGCAAGATCCTGAATGCACTGCCGGAAGCCAAACTTGGTATTCCTGCCGGCACCAATGCCTTTCTGCTTGAAGCTTTACAACAGCGTTTTAAATATCCTGCTGCTACAATTTTAAATACGGCAATACCCCAAGTTCAGCTCAGCAATCAGCAAACTCAGAAAATTGCCCAGCTTAGTCAAAAATCAGGACAACCTGTCAGCTTTATTTTGCCCAATTATCAGGTCAAGGCCGGTAAAGGTTCAGAAAATCTAAGATTCAGTACTACCTATCAATATTTCTCACATCCAACTGAGAAGCTGCAGCCTTGGTTATCGGCTCAGGCCAGCCAAAAACTCTTTCCGCGACAAATCAAAAAAGTGGAACTGAACCCAGTCAACCCGCAAAGTATTGATGCCAACTACAAGGTATCAGTCGGCTTAGGCGTCATTCAGATTCCCTTTAATTTTAAAATGCGTTTTGAACAGCCAAATACCTTACAAAACCAATTCTATGCTAATGGCGGAGATTTAAAATTTGTACGGGGTGGAATGAAGCTTTTGCCGCAATCTCAGGGAACGCTATTCCAAATCACCAGTTCCATGAAAATTCATGATCAGGCGCCTTTTTTACTGAAAGCCATGCGCAGCCTTCCCTATCATGACATGTTGCCGGCAGTTGGTGGTAATACCGTCTATGCCTTAAAAGTACAGCAGAAATTAAAATCTTAAGTTCATGTCTAATTATTGGTTTTTTATATGAAAAATTAAAAAACTGAAGACGTAAAAAAACCGCATCAATGTGCGGTTTTTTCAGAATTCTTTATCAAGATTGGTGCGCTCAGAGAGATTCGAACTCCCGACCCCTTAGTTCGTAGCCAAGTGCTCTATCCAGCTGAGCTATGAGCGCGACGTCTTGATGGGGTGCATTATATAGAGTTTTCAGCACTTGTTAAGTGTTTTTTAATAAAATCACAACCGAACGTACAGTAATTAAACGATACTGCAATATTTCAGTTTTTTTAATGAAAATTCCTGCGGATTTAGAGTTAAAAACAATAACCCAGACTTGGCGAGATTTCAGGATTAGCTAAATTAATCTTTCAGTTACCTCATATTCATTTGCTCACAGCCTAATAGAGCTATTCCCCAACCAGACCAGTTTTAACCTTGCCTGCCCGCTGATAACAGCTCAATACCACGCCATTTGAAGTCACTTGATGATCTGTCAGTGCAAATGCTGCTGGCATAGAGTCTTCAGCAAATAGACGTTTTCCTTTGCCCAATATTATAGGAAAGGTCATTAAATAGAGTTCATCCACAAGATCATGTTTAAAAAGCGCCTGTACCACTGCAGCACTGCCATACACTCGAATATTCCCCTCCCCTGAAGCCTTCAGGTTAATGATCTCATCAATACTTTTTAGAAAGATCGTATTTTGCCAGTCCGAGTGATCCAAACTGGTGGATAGCACATATTTATTCACTTCATTAATTCCTGGCCAGTCTTCAGCATGCTTCGGTCAGTAGGGTTCAAAAATCTGAAAGGTATTCTTACCAATCAGAATATCGGTGGACTGCATCCATTTTTGCATGATGCGATCAAATACTGGATCGGGTTCAGTACTAAAATACGGCGCCACCCAGCCACCATATTGAAAGCCACCCGATGTGTCCTCTTCCGGACCGCCGGGTGCCTGCATTACACCGTCTAGAGTTAGAAATTCCTGGACAATAATTTTTCTCATCACCATGCCCTTATTTTTATTGAGTCATCTAGGATTTATTTTTAGCATGTGATTCAGGCGGATTCTGTAAATTTTAGGCACAAAAAAAACCGCAACATGTGCGGTTCATTGTTCAAGTTGGTGCGCTCAGAGAGATTCGAACTCCCGACCCCTTAGTTCGTAGCCAAGTGCTCTATCCAGCTGAGCTATGAGCGCGTAACTTGTGTCGTCTTTATTAGACTGCGTTATTTTCCGGTTTACTTATTGGTGCGCTCAGAGAGATTCGAACTCCCGACCCCTTAGTTCGTAGCCAAGTGCTCTATCCAGCTGAGCTATGAGCGCGACATAAGTAAAGTGGCGGTGAGAGAGGGATTCGAACCCTCGATACAGTTGCCCGTATGCGTCCTTAGCAGGGACGTGGTTTCAGCCACTCACCCATCTCACCGTAACGTGCCGCCATAATACAAATTTCGGCATAGCACTGCAAGCACAGCTTGAAAAAAAACTGCATATTTTTGCTCGTTTAAATACTTTTTAAACAATTTCCCTGTTTTTAGTCATTTAAGTCCTGAAAAAACCCGATAAATTTCCAGTTATCTAAAATTAGCCAAAAATCGAAAACTTAAACAGATTATTGCAATCATTTACGTGCAGTCTGCACTGACATGACTTATGCTAAACCTATCTCCAAGGACACTTTAAAGATATGATGAAAAATTGGGTCGATCCTGAAGCAAAAGCTGAAGCCGAACGTTATGACAACCCTATTCCAAGCCGTACCCTGATTCTCGAAACTATAGAAGAAAAAACTGCCCTGTCCCATGCTGACCTGGTGGAATATTTTGAAATTGCCGATCAAAAAAGTATTGATGCCCTGAGCCATCGTCTGATTGCGATGGTACGTGACGGGCAATTGATGAAAGACGGTTACAAGTTCCAGATCGCGGCGGAACAGCCTGAGCATGAAGCAACGGTATATATCAACTCCAAGGGAAGCGGCACAGCCAATATTTCAGGTGAAGATGACCTGCTCTTACCTGAACGTGAATTGCGTCAGGTCTTTAACGGTGACCGTGTCAAAGTCCGTCAGACCTCAGTAGACCGCAAAGGTAAGGCCTGGGGCTTTATTACCGAGGTTTTGCAGCATCGTGTCAAACAGATCATTGGTAAAGTGTCTGAATATGAAGGCGAATATTTTGTTCAGCCAGCTAATCCAAATGCACATCAGCCTATTACTCTAGAAAAAGAGCTGATCGAGCATGCCCAGGTCAAAGTCGGCGATTCAATCCGCGTGGCAATTGATACCTACCCAACCAAAGAAGAATTTGCGACTGGCCATATTGTGCAGTCGATGGCAGACAAAGCCGATACCGAAATCATCATTCCACAGACGATTCTGGAATATGGCCTGCCATATGAATTCCCTGAAGAAGTCTTGAAAGAAGCGGAAAGCTTTAAAGAGCCTTCTGCCAAAGACCGTGACGGCCGTGTCGATCTACGTGATTTAGCGCTTGTCACCATTGACGGGGAAGATGCACGTGACTTTGATGATGCGGTCTATGCAGAAAAACGTCCGGGCGGTGGTTATCGTGTCGTCGTGGCAATTGCTGATGTGAGTCATTATGTACGTCCGGGCAAACCACTGGATGATGAAGCGCAAGAACGCGGGACATCCGTGTATTTCCCACACTTCGTTTTACCAATGTTGCCTGAAGCACTCTCTAATGGCCTGTGTTCATTAAATCCGAATGTCGATCGCCTGTGCATGGTCTGTGACCTGAAACTGTCACGTGCTGGCCGAGTCACTGGGTATGAATTCTATCCTTCAGTCATGCATTCCAAGGCACGTCTGACCTATGATCAGGTCGCGAAGTATTTTGAAGGTGACAGTACAGCAATCACTGAAGATCGTAGTGTACGTAAATCACTAAATACCCTGTTCCAGTTGTATCAGATTCTAAAAGGCTTACGTGCTGAACGTAATGCGATGGAATTCGAAACCATTGAAACCTATATGACTTTCGATGAGCTGGGTGGTATTAATGAGATTCTGCCACGTACCCGCAATGACGCGCATAAGCTGATTGAAGAATGTATGTTGCTAGCCAACGTTGCAGCAGCTGAATATGCATTGAAAAATGAAATACCGATGCTGTACCGGGTGCATCAACCCCCTGAGTTCTCACGTATCCAGAAAGTTCGTGATTTCGTGAAACTGCTGGGTCTGCCATTCCCGGAACAGCCAACCCAAGCTGACTATCAAGCGGTGATTGAAGCGACCAAAGACCGGATTGATGCGCCAAGTATTCATGCCGTGTTATTACGCTCCATGATGCAGGCCTATTACGGTGCCGACAATGCTGGTCACTTTGGTCTGGCTTATGAAGCGTATACACACTTCACTTCTCCAATTCGCCGTTACCCGGATCTGTTATTACATCGTGCTATCAAAGCTCATTTGAGTAAAAAGCCATATCCAATTTCAGGTGCATCTTTAGATGATGCCGGTGAGCATTTCTCAGCGACAGAACGCCGTGCTGATGAAGCCTCCCGCTCTGTAACGACCTGGCTGAAATGTCACTATATGCAGCAACATCTTGGTGAAGAGTTCGTCGGAATTATCAGTGCAACGGCTGAATTTGGTTTGTTTGTCACGCTGAAAGACCTCTATGTCGATGGTATGGTGCATGTTAGCCAGTTGGGCGATGACTTCTTTGTCTTTGATCAAAGCAGCCAGAGTCTGGTCGGCCAGAACCGTGGCCAGATCTTTGGTCTGGGTGATGAAGTCAAGATCAAGGTCGCTGGAGTCAATCTGGAAGAACGCAAAATTGACTTTGAATTGATCCAGCAACTGACTCATGCGGGTCGTCCAATTCGCGCCCGTGCTCCACGTGTCGCAGAAAAAAAACCTGCACCACGTCCAGAAGCAAAAGAGGAAGTTTTCAATAATCATGAGCGTGCGCAAAAAGCCCAGCCCAGTGATGATGGAGAACAGCCCATACGACGCAAAAAAGACAAATCCAAGCCCAGTTCCTACAGCAAAAAGCCTGCTAAAAAATCTGCAGGAAAGTCTGAAACAAAGGCTAAAGATAAAGTAAAGAAAAAAGCCAAGATCAAAAAGAAAAAGTCGAATGCAAAAGCCAAGACTGAATAATTTCTGATGATCATAAAAAGAGCGCTACGGCGCTCTTTTTATTTTATAATTCAGTTAAATAACGACTAAAAAAATATCATGCTTATTGCATCAAATAATAAACAGCATTTACATATCTATGCGATTCTAATTTTTACGATTTTGATCCTCAGTGACTTTATTGCACTCAAGTATTTTAATTTTGTAGCAACGCCACTTACGAATTATTTTGCATTGATTATAAGCTGTGTCATATGTATTGGAATATTGCTGTATTTTATAAGACTCAAACAGCATGGTTTATGGTTTCCACCTTATCATTGGCGTAATTTCAGAAAGTGCCCCAAATTTTATAGTCTTTTTATCTTTCCTTCGGTCATGATCTCAGCACTTTGGATTAATCTGACCACCTATCCACCCTATCTTTATACGAAGCTGACAGGCGAAACTAACAGTATTTCGATTACTACTCAGGCTGGGAAATTCAAAGGTGTTCGAAATCATATCTCTTATGCCTTTGACACAGAATATAGACATTTACCGGTTATGGAGTTATCTGCTTCTGAGTTTCTGCTTTATCAAAATAAACCCGTTGAACTACAGCTTAAGCTTACAACAAGTAATTTAGGCAGCATTGTGCATGAGATTGAAGAGATCAGGATCCAGTCTGAAGTCGAATAAATAATACCGTCGTATGCTTGATTTCCCTGCCAATAAGCCCTACATCTAGATTTAACACAGGAAATGACTTCGGCAGAAACGACATGACATTAGAAAAAGCAACTTTACCCGTTCCACAATTCGATCAGATTACGCTGGCAGATCTTAAACAAAAAATTGAAAACTGCATTCAGCAAGGTTTGCAATTTCTAAATGAACTGAACCAGACACCTGATACTGTCCAGGAACAACTTGCTGTTCTGAAACAGGTCGACACGCTAGAAAATAATATGAGCGAGTCCTGGGGTGTTTTGTCGCATCTCAACGCAGTCATGAATAATAGTGAAACCCGTGATGTTTATCAGGCATTATTACCGGGTCTAAGTGATTACTATACGCAGCTAGGCCAGCACACAGCGCTATATCAAACCTATCAACATATACAGGATGCACCGGTCTTCAATGAACTACCGGAAGCCCAGCAAAGTGCAATTAAACTGGCGCTACGTGACTTTAAATTGTCAGGCGTAGCTCTAGAGGGTGAAGCAAAAAAACGCTATGCGGAAATTTCTGCACGTTTGTCACAACTTTCCTCAGATTTCTCCAATCATGTACTGGATGCAACTCAAGCTTATTTCAGACCGCTTAAGGAAGAAGAATTAGCGGGGCTGTCTGAAAGTAATATTGAACTGTTAAAACAATATGGCCAGCAACGTGAACTGGATCAGCCGGTTGCTACTTTAGATTTCCCGTCTTATCTGGCAATTATGACTCATGCCGAAGATCGTGGCCTGCGTGAAGAACTCTATAAAGCCTATACCACACGCGCGTCAGATCAGTCCGAACAGACTGAATTTGACAATACAGCCATCATGGAAGAAATCCTGAAATTACGTCAGGAAATGGCAGCACTATTAGGCTTTAATAACTATGCCGAATATTCACTGGCCAGCAAAATGGCGCCAAATGTCGAAGCTGTTGATGAATTCCTGCGTGATCTGGCGGAACATGCCCGTGCGCCTGCTAAACAGGAAGTGGCTGAACTGAAAGCCATTGCTGCTAAAGATGGCATCACAGAATTAAAGCCTTGGGACAGCAGTTACTATTCTGAAAAGCTGAAAATGCAGCAGTTTAATCTGTCTCAGGAATCGCTAAAACCCTACTTCCCGGCTCCAAAAATCTTGCAAGGCTTGTTCAGTATCCTGAAACGTTTATATGACATTCAGGTGGTTGAACGTGAAGCGCCAGTTTGGCATCCAGATGCGCGTTATTTTGAACTGGAAGATCAGGGCGAAGTGATTGGCGGTTTCTATTTCGATCTCTATGCACGTCAGGGCAAACGTGGCGGTGCCTGGATGAGCGGCTTCCGTTCACGCATGCAAATTGCTGAAGGCCTGCAAAAACCAATCTGTTATATGGTAGCAAACTTTACTCCACCTGTGGGTAACCGCCCTGCACTACTGACTCATGATGAAGTAATTACCCTGTTCCATGAGTTTGGTCATGGGCTGCATCATATGCTGACAGAAGTGGACAATATTGCCGTGGCTGGTACACATGGCGTGGATTGGGATGCTGTCGAACTACCAAGCCAGTTTATGGAATTCTGGGCTTGGGATCAGGACAGTTTAAACCTGCTCAGCGAACATATAGAAACCAAGGAAGTCTTACCTGCTGACTTGTTAAAAGCCTTGCTGGATGCCCGTTTCTTCCAGTCCGGTATGCAAACTTTGCGTCAGCTGGAATTTGCTTTATTTGACTTAACCATTCACCGTGCCAATCCGGCATTGAATGCTGAACAGATTCAGGCAACCTTGAACGAGATTCGTGAAAAATACGCTGTTTTACCTACTACAGCATATAACCGATTCCAGCACAGCTTCAGTCATATCTTCGCGGGTGGATATGCAGCGGGCTATTATTCTTATAAATGGGCAGAAGTTTTGGCCAGTGATGCCTTCGATCGCTTCGAAGAAGAAGGAATTTTTAACACTGAAACCGGAAAGCAGTTTAGACAAAAAATTCTAGCAGTTGGCGGAAAAGATACAGCACTTGACGCATTTATCAATTTCCGCGGACGCGAGCCAAAAATAGATGCTTTGTTACGTCATCAAGGTTGGACGAACCGCTCTAAAAACGCTTAAACTACGTTTTTAAGTAAATCACAGGGTGAGTATGATGGCTATCAAACGTCGTTTCATTGCAGGCGCAAAATGTCCTAAATGTCAGGCGTTGGATCGGATCGTTATGCTGACCTCTGGTGAAGCTGAATGGATTGAATGTATCGAATGTGGGTATGAAGAAAACCGTCCTACCCATATCGAGGAACCTGAGTCACCAGCCGTTCCGGATGAAATTGGTGTGATTCAGTTTAAACACCGTCAGCCAAAAGAATAATTTCGGGAACCTAAATGACTCTAGATCATCGACAAAATCCTAAACTTTTATGGGGAATAGTGAGTGGATTAATTGTTGTGATTATTGCTGTTTTAATAATTACACAGTTTTTTCTCACGCAAAATGAAACATTACCGGCACATCAGGGTGACTTGATGCACGCACCGGTGACACAAGCCGCACCTAAAGCAGAACCTGAACCAGAAGAAATTGTGCCTACTTCTGAAAATGTTCTGGTCGATGCCTCTATTATAAGAGAAGAAGTTACTGAGAATGCCACTTTGGCGAAAGAAGAAATTGCCAAACTGGAAGATATTCAGCAACAGCTCAATGAGCAGGAAAAAAGCCTGAAGCAACAGCATAGTGATGCGGATGAGCTGATTAAACTCAAAGAGGAACAAATCAAGTTACTCGAAGCACAACTGGCACAATAGTCAGAATGAGTTAGGGATTTTCAGCTAGAATATCCACAGATTTTCTAGCTAAGTTCCCTCATGAGTGTAGCCTCTCCCTCGCATCTGGTTAAGGCAATTGTCTTTCTGACCTGTTCCGCTTTTTTGTTTTCAGTCATGGGCGTCTGTATCCGCTTCGCCTCACATACCGTTGACAATGCCACTGTGGTATTTTTCCGGAATTTTGTCGGCCTGTTTATTTTTCTTCCTTTAATCTTCAATAAAGGCATTAGCTTTTTTAAAACTGAAAAACTCTGGATGCACACCTGGCGTTCTGTCGCAGGTCTGACGGCGATGTATGGCTTTTTCTATGCCATTGCACATTTAAAGCTCTCCAATGCCATGGTCTTCACCTATTCCTCACCGATTTTTATTCCGCTGATTGCCTGGCTGTTTCTAAAAGAAAAAGTCACTCAGAGCATGTTACTGGCTGCTGCGATCGGTTTTATTGGCGTGTTGTGCGTAGCCAAGCCTGATTCCGGTTTATTTAACCTGATGTCTGTGATTGGCTTGAGTGCCAGCTTCCTGGCTGCTATGGCTTTTGTTACGGTTCGTGCTCTAACCCAAACCGAACCGCCAGAACGGATTGTGTTTTATTTCTGTCTGATCGGCACCCTGATTTCCATGATTCCAATGTTCTGGCATTGGCGTCCTTATACCCTGACTGAACTCGGTTATTTAATTGCAGCCGGTTTATTGGCAAATACCAGTCAGTTATTTCTATCCAATGCTTATAAACTGGCACCTGCTGGTCAGATTGGACCAGTGAACTATATTGCGATTTTCTTCGCTGGCTTATGGGGCTATTTATTCTGGCAGGAAGTTCCGGATCTCTATAGCCTGCTCGGATTAGGGCTGATTTTTTGTGGGATTTTACTTTGCAGTCCTGTTTTACAAAATAAGCTTAGGCTGCGTTAAGGCCACAATAAAAAAAGCACCCGAAGGTGCTTTTTTTATTTGCTTAAATTACTGATACCAGCCGAAGAGTTTAAATACATAAGGCACATAGGCAATGATCAGCATCGCTGGCAGTAACACGATCATCGGTAAAATCCAGCGCTCATAACGGTAATAAAAGGACTTATGTCGAACTTCTGCATCCGCCTCGGCCACCTCAGCATCACCAATGGATTGCCTTGCCAACAGATGGTTCAGAGCAACTGGTGGTGTCACATAACCCAACTCGAAACCAATCAAGGTAATCATCCAGAAATGTACCGGATGAATTCCATACTGATAGGCGACTGGTGCAACCGTTGCTGAAATCAGGATCACTGCGCCGAATGGGTCCATAATCATGCCAACGAACACCATCAGGCCAACAATCATGGAAATCACCAGAATGGTACTGCTAATATCTGTCGGGAACGCTTCCATAATTTCCATACGTTCCAGCAGGCCGCCCACACTGACAGATAGTGCCATCAGAATCACCAGCGCACCAATGTGTCCAACCGTTTCACTGGTCGAAATGTGTAATGATTTCCAGAAGCCGACATGACGTAAACTTTCAACCGCAGTCGAACGTTTTACACCATGATCTACAGCCAGCTCACCGCCCTGCTGCTCAACATGGTCTGCTTCACGATATTCAGCATTAATGGCTGTACCCGCAGTCGCCATTGCAGGCGTATTTCCTGAACCTAAGGTGGTGGTTAAGGTTTCATCCCAATGCCCTACTGGTGGTAATGGTGCAGGCTCATGACGTAACTTATCAAATAGCACGATCATCAACAGAATGACTGGCATCATGACAGGTGCAGTAAATTCATTCAGATCTGTAGATAAAGCATATTTGTAGAACAGCCAGATCAGGATGAAAATCACAATATAAGGAATCACATTTACAAAGGCACGTGCAGACTGTGGTGAAGCCAGACCAGGTGCAGCAATACGGAACTTGCTTTCAGCAAAGAATAGCGAAATGATCAGGAACAATGTTGAACTGAGCAGGAAGACATAGACACCGTAGTGATACAGCATATCTGTCGTCACTTCCTTGTTCAGTGAAGCAACCACAACAATCAGTAGACATGGACGAAGCACCACACCGAGTGAACCGGACATCGCTGTTGCTGCCAAGGCAAACTGACGGCGACCACCGGCATTCCAGACTTCCTTATAAATGATCGCACCTGCAGCAATCACGAAAATCCCGGATGCACCGGTATAAGCGGTTGGTAGTGCAGCTGCCAGCAGGATTAACCAGGTCAAGGTTTCTGGTGCCAGATTCCATGGACGTAGGATATTCAGGAACATGTCTACGACACGGGTTTGTTTCAGCAACATACCGGCCCAGATAAATAAGGCCAGATTTAGGAAGATGCTCGAAAATTCAACCAGTTGCCCCAGATAGATGCCCTGACCCATCGGGTAATCCATCAAGAAGACAAAGTTAAATCCGGTACTGATGGCCATATAGGCATACAGTGGCACGCTTAAGAAAGCCAGCCCGAAACTGCCCCCTTCTCGGGTCGCCTGAGGTGGCTTAATGACTTGATACAAACTGATCAGGGTCAATGTCCCAAAGAGAATCATCCATAGCCAGTAGACATACTTCATGTCTCCCATTGGCACCCCGGAATTCAGCACCGACATATATTGGCTATAGGAAGAATAGACCAGGAAACTGTTCGCGATCAGCATCGCCACAGAATAGACTTTAAAGTCGATACGAGTGGCTGGACTACGTAGACCAATATGATGGGTTTTCAATGTCGCGCTGATTGCAGCAAATACCACCATAATGATGAGCAGCAAGGCACGGTTTTCAGTCCCGAACTTGAAAATGCCAAAGAATGAAGTTTCAAAACTGCGATAGGCACGAATACTTGGATGCGCTTCAATATGCGTTATCGCCTTGTCATAGAACTGGTAAGACTCTTCACAAACCTGTTGTGCCTGCATCACTGCAGCACGCACATCCGCTTCAGAACGTACACCGAAGAAATCGGCATATTCATCGGCGGCATCTGCTTTCATCTGCTCCTGAACTTTTTGATCGACATTAATATTACGATCACATTGTGGTGCTTTCGGTTCAGCACGCAAAAACGAATATTGCATGCCTGTCGCCGGATCACCATACAGACGCTCGCCCATACGCAGTAACTGACCATGAATCATTTCCCCGGTTCCAATCACCAAGGTCAGTAAGAGCAAGATGAGCACGACAAAGGTCGAGATCCACTCTGTCCAGATATAACGTAACAGACCTAATCCTGATCTGTTTTGATTATCGTTGTGCATGTATTTTCCTATTCTTGTTTTCGCGCCTTACATTCTTTTAAGCGCTGGTCTTCCTGTCTGCCCCGAAAATTCCTTTACAAGGGTCAGTATCATTATTTTCTGTTTTGACTCTGCATGAAAATCAGCAGAATAAAAATGACAATTTATCTTTTCTTTTTGTCTTTTCTGCCAACAGTTTCAGCTATCCTGGACATAATTGCCCAAGATATAGAGCAATGCGACTACCACTCCCCAGATCACCCCTAATAAATGCGCTTCGACCAGTACCGGACTGCCGATAAGTTGTGCAGTTTCCTGATTTCCAATGGTATTTTCCCAAATCAGTTTGGCAAAGATTAAAAATAATACCAGCACGGCAAATCCACGTTCGCGTTGATAAAGCAGATGCACACAGGCGACTGCGACATAAGCCCCATGTAATACCCCGGATAGTCCTGCATATGCTTCAATATTTGGCAGGAAAAAATAAAAACTCAGGCTGATCAACGGCGGCAGAATCAAAAGAATCGAGACGAAATGCCACACAGATGCACGGGGGAAAATGAAAGGTAGACAGATAAAGGCAAGAATATTCAGAAAATAATGGGCCCAGCCGACATGCACCCAGTGCGCGGTCCAGAGCCGCCAAAACTCCCCGAGCAGGCTTTCCTGCCAGTAGATGAAAGCATCGTTAAAGATTTGCAAACTCGCTGAAAGAGAGACAAAAGCCGCCAGAAAAATAATTTTTCGTCGAAGATGTTGATCTTGCATCGGCTCCTTGAACTCCTTTCAGCATATTGAAAATGACCTCTATGAGCATCATTCACTTAATTTTTCATTAAATTATAAGTCAGCGCTAAACAGATCATCCAGTTCTGAAGAATTATCTGTTTCATCCCAGAAGGTCTGCATGCCATCATCTGCACTACGAATACCGGTATTTTCAGTCCAGTAACGGTCAGAAATACCATTCACCATAATGGCAGCCATACTGTCGATCAGCTTGAACTGAGGATTGACCGGCTTCTCATCACTACGTGCCTGATCAAAGGTTCTTAGCGCATCACGGATTTTGGCATCATCCCCACTGGCCTGTGCCGCTACAGCATATAAGGCATGTGATAAACGTACACCTTTTTGCTCACCGATTTGTACTGACTGTTTCAGAGTTTGGTAAGGATCAGGTTTTCCATCACCTGCCCCTGGCAATAAAGTCCAGATCACAGCACGGGTTGCATTTGGCGCGCCCCAGAATTTGGTATTATCCAGACAGGTCATGCCACGCTCAACCACAGCCGCAATATCTTTAGGTACTTGTACAGCCCCACCCGAGTTAATGTCATTGGTCATGGCTTGCAAGCCACTCAGCATGCCCAGCAGATAAACTGTCTGTTCAATATCACTGTTCATGCGTGGACAGCCTTCACCCAGCGCTTTTTTATATTTTTTCTCATAACGGGTCTGGAATAACTGATAACCCGTGTACTGGCGTTGTGCAGCCAGTGCAGCCCAGCGTTTCTGCTCAATCCGCGCATCCTGAGCTTCAGTCACCTGGTTGACTTTAGAAGCACGCAGATACCGCAGCTCTGCATCCAGTGCTTTCTGCTCGGCACAAATCCCGGCTGCAGAATACATCAGTACCGCAACACGAGTCGGATCAGCCCCCATTTCCTTGGTCGACATGATGGCTGGTGTTAAAGAATTCCCGGAATTACACACCATCTCGGCATCATCCATCGCCAGGATTGGTGGAACAATATGCTTTTCAGTGAAGCCCAGCGCCACATTGGCACCGGTTTTAATGACCTGAGAACATCCTGTTAGAACTGTTGTTGTTATTGCAATGGTCGCCATACCTTGGCATATTTTTCGGACGCTCGACATTTTCCTGTCCTCTATAATTGTGATTATGTCCATTATTCTGCTAAACATATCAGAAGCATATAACGAATAAAAGAGTATTTACTCTAATTTAGACCAGACACTTTGCCATTAAATTGCCCAGCTGCAATTGACTGTAGTAGATAAAATCCCAAATTTTGGGCAAAAAAAAGTAGCATTGCGACGGTTCAGCACATGCTACTTATCAACTTGGCAAGCCGAGAAGAAAATAGGTTCTCGAGCTTAATTCTGTTATTTAGGTGAAAATCTGTCCTTCAGCACCGTTCCCAGCCGTCCTATGACTAGGGCCATCACAATCGCAACGATCAAAAACATCCACATTGGAAATTCCATCATGATCTCCTGTGTTCGCTGTTGGTGACTTAAATGTACCTGCTTATAAAAAAAGCAGCTGAAAAATTGTCAGACAATTCATTGTTTTTACAGAGAAATGTGATTTTTTGTCTGACAATTCAAGCGGGGTTAGCGGATAAATCTTTATTTTTAATCAATTTATTTAAAATTTCGGAATATCATTTGTCGGACAATTAAAGTATTTTTGTCAAAACTTTCAAAGACTTCCATTGTTTAAAAGGCAACTGGTCACACCAGATGAGCAACGGACGTGCTTTTGCATGCTGGAAATACACCACGATATAAGCTTGGTGATCAATCACGTGACTGATCAACACTCGCCGTGTGCCTTGCGCAGCTGCTGTCAGTGACCATTCACGTCCATCCAGATATTCAAACTGCTCAATGTGCGGTGTCTTACGATAAAACAACTGGTAGATGACCACTCCGATGACGCCACAAACCAGCCAAATTATCACAGGCAATAACTGATACAGCAGGAACATTAATACAGCGAAAATAAAAAGCTGAAACACCAGCGCACACTTGCTGCGTTTCAGCTTGAAACAACGATTATCCATGAACGTAAAATTTAAGCTTCTTGATAAAATCTTTTAATTCAGGGCGTGGGGGTTCAGACACTTCCATAAACCAGTCCAGCAGGTCTGGATCTTCCTGTGCAACCAGCTCAGCAAACATCTGTTTTTCGAAGGGATCAGCAGTGAGATAATAGTTTTTCACGTAGGGATCAAAATATACATCGATCTCTTTCAAGCCACGACGCGCGCGATAAATCACTTTGCGCTCTTCTAAGGTGATGTCATCAGTCATCGAATTTTCCCAACTCGTTACAAACCTGAGTAGTTTACCTTAAGCCATTGCTGAATTTCGAGGTATTTCATACAAATGACCAAAAGCATCAGTAGATTCCCCAGATTTGAACATTCAGCTCATTGTTCCCTCATCTGCTCTATCTTAAGTTAAATAAAACATCACAATAAGGGAATTATAAGATGCATTCGAGCGCGATCCGTCCATTGGCCAGCATGCTGCCACGTCAGCTTTTCAATGATGAACATGAAGCCTTTCGGGAGATGGCAACAGGTGAAGTGGTCACGGCAATTGCGATGACCGAACCTGGAACTGGCTCCGACCTGCAGGCAGTACGCACTAGTGCTGTATTAGAGGGTGATGAGTATGTGATTAATGGTTCCAAGATATTCATTACCAATGGCTATCTTTGTGATACGGCAATTGCGGTATGTAAGACGGGTCATAGTGAGAAAGGCTCTGCCAATCTTTCTTTGATTATGGTCGAAGCAGATCGTGCAGGATTTAGTAAAGGTAAACCCTTAAATAAAATCGGCATGAAAGGTCAGGATACCTGTGAACTGTTCTTTGACAATGTCCGTGTGCCTAAAGAAAACCTGCTAGGTCAGGAAGGCATGGGTTTTATGATGCTGATGAAAGAACTGGCTTGGGAGCGGTTAATTGTGGCCATCATATGTCAGGCAGGGGCAGAAGCGGCATTCGCACATACGGTAAAATACACCAAAGAACGTCAAGCCTTTGGCAAACCGATCAGCGCTTTTCAAAATACCCGTTTTAAACTGGCAGAACTGCGTACCGAAATTGAAATCTGCCGAGCTTATCTGGACCGTTGTATGCAACTACAGCTTATTCAAAAATTGGGAGTTGATGCCGCCGCAGCTGCTAAATACAAAATTTCTGAACTGTATAGCAAAGTGGTGGATGAATGCCTACAACTGCATGGTGGTTATGGCTATATGCTGGAATATCCGATTGCACGAGCGTACCTGGATAATCGCGCGAACCGCATTTATGCAGGAACCAATGAAATCATGAAGGAACTGATTTCCAGATCACTCTAATTTGAAATATGAAAAAGGAGTACATCAGGTACTCCTTTTATCTATGTCTATACTTAAGACACCAATCTTGGCTTGGCTGGCACAGCACTGGATTTCGATTTGAATTTCAATACTCCATCTTCAAAAGATGCCGTTTTAAGCTCTTTACGGTCTGCCAGATAATTATTGGATACTTTCCAAGGTGCATGCTTACCCTGTTTCGGCATCACATCTGCGGCACGGGCAATATAGCCTGAAGTTAAACTACCCATCACCGTATCTTCAAGTAATTCCGTAGCATCCCCTTCTGGAATCACTTCATCATAACCATGCTGATCCATATAATTGAGCAGACGGCAGATATATTCTGCGGCAATATCCACTTTCAAGGTCCAGGAAGCATTGATATAACCAATAATCAGCGCCATATTTGGCACATCACTGAGCATGACCCCTTGATACAGCATATGCTTCGACGTATCCAAAGGCTTGCCATCCATCGTGGCCTGAATACCACCCAGAATCTGAATATTTAAACCAGTAGCAGACACAATAATATCCGCATCCAGATATTTACCTGATTTCAGCTGAATCCCAGTTTCAGTAAATTTCTCGATATGATCTGTTTCTACAGATGCATGACCTTCACGCAGGATTTTGAATAAATCCCCATCTGGCACTACACATAGGCGCTGATCCCAAGGTTCATAATTCGGGGTAAAGTGTTTCATATCCACTTTCCCTTTCAACTGAAACTGTACAGATTTCAATAATAAGGTTTTCAGTAGTTTTGGCTGTTTTTGTGCGAGTGCATAGATACCACGCTGCATGCCAATATTACGCGCACGGGTCAGCTTATAAGCCACATCTTCTGGCAATAATTTACGCATTTTTGAGTAAATCATGTCGATCGAAGGAACTGAGGCGATATAGGTGGGAGAGCGTTGTAACATGGTCACATGCCCTGCACCGCCTTTCACCATGGCTGGAACTAATGTTATTGCTGTCGCACCACTGCCAATAATCACTACTTTTTTTCCGCTATAGTCCAGATTTTCAGGCCAATGCTGCGGGTGAATAAATGTACCTTTGAATGCTTCCTGATGCGGGAATTCCGGCTGGAAGCCTTGATCATAATTGTAGTAACCCGTACAGCCAAGAACAAAATTAGCGATCCAGGTCTGCTTTTTGCCTTGAGCATTTTCAACTACGACTGACCATTTACGTGTCGCTGAATCATAATTGGCACTAACGACGCGATGTTGAAAATAAATTTTTGAGCTCAAGTTAAATTCTTGAACCACTTCTGCTAGATAATTTTTAATTGCCGAGCCGGAAGCCAATACACTTTCTTTTTTCCAAGGCTTAAAGTTGAAGCCAAAAGTCGACATGTCCGAATCTGAACGGATACCAGGATATTTAAACAGGTCCCACGTACCGCCAAAGCTTTCGCGACGTTCAATAATTTCGAATGAGCGTTGAGGACTATGTTTAGAAAGATGGGCCGCCAGACCAATTCCCGAGATCCCCGCGCCTACAATTAAAATATCAACTTGCTTTTCCATATTCTTCTTTTACCTGAGCATTGTCATATATTTTATTAAATCACAAAATTGACAATACACAATGTCAAGTTTGAATAAAAGTGATTATTTTCTTATCTTTTCAGGACAAATTTCTAAACTGCCTGATAATGGGTAAATGCAAGACAATAAAAAAGGCCGGTTTATTCAACCGACCTTTTCGAACAACGTTTGCTGCTCTACACGAAATTAGTTAACTTCGCGATCTACTAGCTCAACGTAAGCCATCGGTGCAGCATCACCTGCACGGAAGCCCGCTTTAAGAACACGTAGATAACCGCCGTTACGCTCTTTGTAACGAGGGCCAAGAACGGTAAATAATTTACCAACAGTTGCAGCTGAACGAGTACGAGCAAACGCCAAACGACGGTTTGCTACTGTATCGACTTTAGCTAAAGTGATTAAAGGCTCAGCAACACGACGTAATTCTTTTGCTTTAGGCACAGTTGTTTTGATCAACTCGTGCTCGAACAAAGAGTTAGCCATGTTTTGGAACATCGCTTTACGATGACTGCTTGTACGGCCTAATTTCACACCACTATTACGATGACGCATGGTGATAGTCCTACTTAATTAACGGCTACGATAGGCGAAACGATCGTCCATACGGAGACTAGCTGGTGGCCAGTTCTCTAAACGCATGCCGAGTTGTAAGCCTTTGGAAGCCAGAACATCTTTGATCTCAGTAAGCGATTTTTTACCAAGGTTAGGAGTTTTAAGTAACTCAACCTCAGTACGCTGTACAAGATCACCAATGTAGTAAATGTTTTCTGCTTTCAAACAGTTAGCAGAACGAACAGTTAGCTCTAGATCATCTACTGGACGAAGCAAAATTGGATCAACTTCTTCACGAGGTTCTTGAGCCACAGGAGCTTGATCTTTCTGAAGATCAACAAAGATTGCAATTTGTTGTTGCAAGATTGTTGCCGCTTTGCGGATTGCTTCTTCTGGATCAACTGTACCGTTGGTTTCAAGATCAATGACCAGTTTATCAAGGTCAGTACGTTGTTCTACACGAGCGTTTTCCACTGTGTAAGACACACGTTTGATCGGGCTGTAAGATGCATCTAACTGTAAGCGACCCACTGGGCGAGTCTCGCCTTCTGGGAAACGTGAGTCAGAAGTCTCGTAGCCACGGCCTTGAGCCACTTTCAGGCGCATCTTAAGATTGCCTGATGCACTTAATGTGCCGATCAAGTGTTCAGGGTTAACCACTTCAACATTATGAGGTAAACGAAGGTCAGCCGCAGTTACGTCGCCTGGACCTTGTTTCTCTAATGTTAAATAAGCTTCATTTTGATCGAACAGCTTAATAGACAATCCTTTTAGGTTCAGCAAGAGCTCGACGATGTCCTGCTGCAAGCCTTCCAAAGTACTGTACTCGTGCTCAACACCTTCAATCTCAACTTCTACCACAGCAGCGCCAGGTAAAGAAGAAAGAAGGATGCGACGTAAAGCATTGCCCAGAGTATGACCAAAGCCACGCTCTAAGGGTTCTAGAATAACTTTTGCCGAGGTCCCGCTTGCCGCTTCGACCTTGATCGCTTGCGGAGTTAGAAACTCATTTGCAGTACGCGTCATATTGCTACCTCAAGGATTATTTAGAATACAATTCTACAATCAAGCTTTCGTTGATTTCAGCAGGTAAATCAGAACGATCCGGTGCAGCTTTGAACGTACCTTCTAGTTTAGAATGATCTACTTCCATCCAAGAAGGAATGCCACGTTGAGCAGCTAATTCAATTGCGTTTTTGATACGTAATTGTTGTTTAGCGCCTTCGTGAACTGCAATCACGTCACCAGCTTTAACTTGGATAGACGCGATGTTAACGCGGCGGCCATTTAAAGTGATTGAACGGTGAGATACTAACTGACGAGCTTCTGCACGTGTAGAACCAAAACCCATGCGATAAACAACGTTATCAAGACGGCTTTCGAGCAATTTCAACAGGTTTTCACCAGTTGCGCCTTTAACACGAGCAGCTTCTTTGTAGTAGTTACTAAATTGACGCTCTAAAACACCGTACATACGACGTACTTTTTGTTTTTCACGTAATTGTAGTGAGTACTCAGATTGTTTACCGCCACGAGCTCCACCATGTTGACCAGGAGCTTTAGCGTGTTTTTTAGTTTTGACGTCAAATGGTTTAACGCCAGATTTTAATTGCAGGTCTGTCCCTTCGCGGCGAGAGAGTTTGCATTTTGGACCAATATAACGAGCCATGAATGTTTCTCCTTACACGCGACGTTTTTTAGGTGGACGGCAACCGTTGTGAGGGATTGGAGTCACATCGGTAATGCTGTTAATTTTATAACCCACTGCACCTAATGCACGAACCGCAGACTCACGACCTGGACCAGGACCTTTCACAAGGACGTCCAAGTTTTTCAAACCGTAATCTAAAGCAGCTTTACCAGCAACTTCAGCAGCTACCTGAGCAGCAAACGGAGTTGATTTACGTGATCCACGGAAGCCTTGTCCACCTGAAGTGGCCCAAGCCAGTGCATTACCTTGACGATCGGTAATAGTCACAATGGTGTTATTAAAAGAAGCGTGAATGTGTGCAACACCTTCAGAGACGGTACGAGTGACCTTCTTGCGTGTGCGAGTATCTTTAGCCATCTTTTAGCTTCCAGAAATCTTATTTCTTAATTGGTTTGCGCGGACCTTTACGGGTACGTGCGTTAGTTTTGGTGCGTTGACCACGGACAGGCAAGCTGCGACGATGACGAAGACCGCGGTAGCAGCCTAAATCCATTAAACGTTTAATGTTCATGGAAATTTCGCGACGTAAATCACCTTCGGTCGGAACCTTGGCAATTTCTGCACGAATCGCATCAAGCTGAGCGTCATCTAATTCACGGATCTTAGTAGTAGTTGGGATACCCGCAGCAGCTAAGATTGACTTAGCAGTGTGGCGACCAATACCAAAGATGTACGTTAGAGAGATAACAGCATGCTTGTTATCCGGAATGTTTACACCGGCAATACGAGCCATTCAATTTTCTCCAAAAAGGCAGTAGAGATAATCAACCGCCCCACAAAAATCTTGAGGGGCGGATAATAACCCAATTCGCCTACTGAAATCAACAGGTCTTGATCAGATTAACCTTGACGCTGCTTATGACGAGGTTCTGCGCTACAAATTACGCGGATAACCCCATTACGACGGATAACTTTACAGCTACCACAAATTTTCTTTACAGAAGCTTGTACTTTCATGATGAAACCTCTAAGTGCGCTTATCCCTTAGGATGAGCAGTCGTTTTTCTCATTAACGTTTGATTGTCATACTGGTGCGAGGTGAGATGTGCTTGAAGCTGAGCCATAAAGTCCATCACCACCACTACCACGATCAGCAACGATGTTCCGCCCAAGCTAAATGGAATACCAAAAGAGCTTTGCAGAATCATCGGCATTAAACAGATGACAGTGATGTATATCGCGCCAATAAAGGTCAAACGATTGAGAATATGATCTAAGTAACGAGCAGTTTGCTCACCTGGACGAATACCAGGCACGTAAGCTCCGCTGCGTTTCAAGTTCTCTGACACTTCTTTAGGACTAAATACCAGTGCTGTATAGAAGTAACAGAAAAAGATAATTAACGCACCAAAGAGCACCAAATACAACGGCTGACCAGGCGATAACACCAATGCCAAGTCTTGTAGACTACGCTTGATAATTCCTGCACTTGGATCCGAACTACCAACCCACTGACCTAAGCTCGCTGGGAACAAAAGTAAAGAGCTGGCAAAAATTGCCGGAATTACACCCGCCATATTAATTTTTAATGGCAAGTGCGTTTGCTGTGCAGTAAATACACGACGTCCCTGCTGCTTTTGAGCATAGTTCACCGGAATACGACGTTGCGCCTTCTCGATAAACACAATCGCTGCAAGTACAGCAATCGATAACAGACCAAAAATTGCTAATCCAATTAGACTAGACTGGCCATTATCAACTGAAGTTAGAGACTGCATAACTAAAGTCGGCAATCCTGCAACGATACCTGCGAAGATGATCATGGAAATACCATTGCCCACCCCACGCTCGGTAATCTGTTCACCCAGCCACATCAAGAACATGGTCCCCGCAACCAAAGAGGTTACCGCAGGAACATAAAAAGCCAGACCAGAGGTCAGGGTAATTCCCTGGCTGATCAGGCCAGCACACATACCAATTGCTTGCACAAGTGCAAGGAACAGCGTGCCTTGTCGTGTGTATTGGTTAATCTTACGTTTGCCCTGCTCGCCTTCTTTTTTCAAAGCTTCGAGCGATGGAACCACTGTAGACATTAACTGCACAATAATCGATGCAGAGATGTATGGCATGATCCCTAAAGCAAGAATCGACATTCGCTCTAATGCACCACCCGAAAACATGTTAAACAAACCAAGGATGGTACCTTGGTTTGCATTAAACAGATTTTCTAGCGCGGCATTATTAATCCCTGGTACTGGAATATGCGCTCCTAGTCGAAACACCAACAACGCACCAATGAGAAACATCATTCGACGAATAATTTCACGGTATTTCACATGAAATGGTTGGCCTTTCATCATGTTGACATGACCTGAAGAACTAGGAGTCATAGACACTGGGGATTACTCCTCGACTTTACCGCCAGCAGCTTCAACAGCAGCTTTAGCGCCTTTAGTCAATGCAACACCTTGTACAGTGAATGCACGAGTAATTTCACCAGAAAGTACGATACGAGCACGAGTCATGTCTTTACGTACAACGTTCGCAGCTTTTAAAGTTTCAAGAGACACGATGTCGCCTTCAACTTTAGCAAGCTCAGATAAACGTACTTCAGCAGTTTTCAAAGCCAATTGGCTAGTGAAACCGAATTTAGGCAAACGACGATAAAGTGCAGTTTGACCACCTTCGAAACCTGGACGAGTACCACCGCTCTTACGTGAGTTTTGACCTTTGATACCACGACCACCAGTCTTACCAACGCCAGAACCGATACCACGACCTAGACGAAGGTTGTCACGCTTAGCACCTTCTGCAGGTGCAATTGTATTTAAACGCAGAGTCATGGCTTATTCCTCTACACTAACCATATAGTAGACTTGGTTGATCATACCACGGTTAGAAGGCGTATCTTGCACTTCTACAGTATGACCAATACGACGCAGACCTAAACCTTTCAGGCTCAGCTTGTGATTTTTCAAGCGGTGCGATGCAGATTTAGTCTGGGTAACTTTAATCGTTTTCATGATTGATTACCCTTGAATTTGTTCTACTGTTAAACCACGTTTCGCAGCAACTTTCTCAGGAGAAGTCATATCACGCAAACCGTTAAAAGTTGCGTTTACTACGTTAGCAGCGTTTGTAGAGCCATAACATTTAGTTAATACATTACGTACGCCAACAGCTTCTAAAACTGCACGCATCGCACCACCAGCAATTACACCAGTACCTTCAGAAGCAGGTTGCATGTAAACGCGGCTTGCACCGTGACGAGCATTGATAGGGTGCTGAACAGTACCATCAACAAGGTCAACAGTAATCATGTTACGACGAGCAGCTTCAAGTGCTTTAGAAATAGCAGCTGGAACTTCACGCGCTTTACCACGACCAAAACCTACGCGACCATTACCATCACCCACAACAGTTAATGCTGTGAAAGAGAAGATACGACCACCCTTAACAACTTTGGCTACACGATCAACGGCAACCAGCTTTTCAACAAGACCTTCGTTTTGTTCAACTTTAGCCATGATTAGAACTCCAAGCCGTTTTCACGGGCAGCATCAGCCAAGGCTTTGATACGACCATGATATTTGAAACCAGAACGGTCAAATGCAACTTTAGTAACACCAGCTGCTTTAGCGCGTTCTGCGATTAAAGCACCTACTTTTTGAGCTGCTTCAACGTTACCAGTAGTACCCGCACGTAAAGTAGCGTCTAGAGTAGAAGCTTGCGCTAATACTTTGCCACCATCTGCTGAGATAACTTGAGCATAGATGTGACGCGGAGTGCGGTTTACACACAAACGAGTCGCACCCAATGCACGGATGTGCAAGCGTGTGCTTTTCGCACGACGCAAACGGGATTGTTTCTTTTCGTTCATAAGAACCTCGCGCCTTATTTCTTCTTAGCTTCTTTACGAAGTACAACTTCGTCAGAATAACGAACACCTTTACCTTTATAAGGCTCTGGTGGACGGTAACCACGGATATCTGCAGCGACTTGACCTAGAACTGCTTTATCAGCAGATTTAAGTACGATTTCAGTTGCAGTTGGAGTTTCAGCAGTTACACCTTCAGGAAGCGTATAGTCGATCGGGTGAGAGAAACCAAGGTTAAGGTTAACAACGTTACCTTTAACCGCAGCTTTATAACCAACACCGATAAGTTGTAACTTACGTTCGAAACCTTCGCTTACACCTTTTACAAGGTTGTTAAGCACAGCGCGAGCAGTACCAGCTTGCATCCAAGCGTCTTTAGATTCAGCTTTAGGAGCAATAACTAGAGTACCGTCTTCCTGTTTTAGCTCGACCAGCGCATGCAGGTTGAAAGACAATGTACCTTTGCTGCCTTTCACTTCGACCTGCCGGCCGTTCTGAGTAACTGTTACACCGTTAGGTACAGTTACTGGGGCTTTAGCCACACGAGACATGAGGAATCACCTATTAAGAAACAAAAGCAATAACTTCACCACCAACGCCTGCAGCACGTGCAGCGCGATCAGTCATGATGCCTTTGCTTGTAGAAACAATTGCAATACCTAAACCTTGCTTAACGCTTGGAAGTGCATCTTTACCGCGATACTGACGTAGACCTGGACGGCTTACGCGTTTCACAGTTTCGATAACTGGCTTGCCTTCAAAATATTTTAAAGTCAAAGTAAGAGTTGCTTTGCCTTCAACTTCAGCAACTTCTACGTTTGAAATATAACCTTCTTGTTGAAGTACGTTAGCAATCGCAACTTTCAACTTAGAATTAGGCATAGAAACAGTTTGTTTCTTTGCCATTTGTGCGTTACGAACACGTGTTAGCATGTCGGCAACGGTATCTTGCATACTCATTTATAGTGCTCCTTACCAGCTTGCCTTAACAACGCCAGGTACATCACCTTGCATTACTTTATCGCGTACCATGTTACGGCTTAAGCCGAACTTACGGAAGTAACCATGAGGACGACCAGTTAAACCACAACGGTTACGTAGACGTACTGGAGATGCATTACGTGGTAATGCCTGTAATTTCATCATCGCATCGAAACGTTCTTCATCTGAAGCATTTACGTTTGCAATAATTGCTTTTAATTCAGCACGTTTTGCAGCGTATTTAGCAACAGTAGCTTCGCGTTTCAATTCGCGATTAATCATACTTTTCTTAGCCATTTCGACCTCTTATTTGAACGGGAAGCCGAATGCACGCATTAGCGCACGGCCTTCGTCATCGGTGCGAGCAGTCGTAGTGATGGTAATGTCCATACCACGAATACGGTCAATCTTATCAAAATCGATCTCAGGGAACATGATCTGTTCTTTAAGACCCATTGAGTAGTTACCACGACCATCAAATGATTTCGCAGAGAAACCACGGAAGTCACGGATACGAGGAATCGCAATCGAGATCAGACGGTCTAAGAATTCGTACATACGTTCGCCGCGTAAAGTAACTTTACAACCAATCGGCCAACCATCACGGATTTTGAAACCAGCGATAGATTTACGAGCTAACGTAAGAACTGGTTTTTGACCAGCGATAGCTTGCATATCAGAAAGAGCACCATCAAGGAGTTTCTTGTCAGCAGAAGCTGCACCAACACCCATGTTGATAGTGATTTTAGTGATGCGAGGGATCTCCATCACATTCTTAATTCCCAATTGTTCTTTTAATTGAGCTTTAAGTTCGTCGTTGTAACGTGCTTTAAGTCTGGCCATTGCCTTTTTCAACCTATTACTTCGCTACCGCCACTGATTCACCATTAGATTTGAATACGCGAGTTTTCACGCCGTCAATCGTTTGGTAACCAACACGGTCAGCCTTTTGGGTTGTAGCATTAAAAATTGCCACGTTTGAAATGTGAAGCGAAGCTTCTTGAGTTACGATGCCGCCTTCAGCGCCAGTAACACGGTTCGGCTTTTGATGCTTCTTCACCAAGTTAAGGCCTTCAACCTTAACGCGGTCATTAGAAACAGACAGAACAGTACCCTGTTTGCCTTTTTCTTTACCTGCGATCACAATTACTTGATCGCCTTTTTTAATCTTAGCCATGATCGCCTCTTATAGAACTTCAGGAGCCAATGAAATAATTTTCATGAACTGTTCAGTACGAAGTTCACGAGTCACTGGTCCGAAAATACGAGTTGCAATCGGCGCTTTGTTGTTGTTCAAAATAACAGCAGCGTTATCGTCGAAACGAATCACTGAACCGTCTGGACGACGGATACCGAATTTTGTACGTACAACTACTGCATTCATCACGTCACCTTTTTTAACACGTGCGCGTGGAATTGCTTCTTTTACAGTAACTTTAATAATGTCGCCAACAGAAGCATAACGACGATGTGAACCACCAAGTACTTTAATACATTGTACGCGGCGAGCACCACTGTTGTCTGCTACGTCGAGCATAGTTTCGGTCTGAATCATTGCCCTACTCCAAAACCGAGCATCACCGGTCACAATTTCGAAAGGCTCAAAGAGTACTCGAAATTGACCGATGATGCAACAAGAACGTTAATTACTCAGCAGCTGCTTCAACAACTTCAACTAAAGTCCATGACTTAGTTTTAGACATTGGGCGGCTTTCTTTAATGGTTACAACGTCGCCAACTTTAGCTGTGTTGTTCTCATCATGAGCATGTAATTTTGTTGAACGGCGGATTGATTTGCCATACAACGGGTGTTGAACACGGCGTTCGATAAGAACAACGATAGATTTTTCCATCTTGTCGCTTACTACTTTGCCTGTTAACGTGCGGACTGTATTTTCACTCATTGTCCGTTCCCCTGTTTTTCGGTAAGGAGGGTCTTGATACGAGCAATAGTCTTGCGAGTCAATTGCACTTCGTGCGATTTACCCAATTGACCAGTTGCTTTCGCCATACGAAGACGGAATTGGTTTAGCTGTTGCTCATCAAGCAAAGCTGTCAACTCTTCTACCGACTTTTCACGTAGATCTTTAGTTTTCATTACATTACCGTCCGAGTCACGATAGTGGTTTTAAACGGAAGTTTAGCAGCAGCAAGCGTGAACGCTTCGCGAGCTAGGTCTTCGTTAACACCATCAATTTCGTACAAGACTTTACCTGGTTTGATTTGGCAAACCCAGTATTCCACAGAACCTTTACCTTTACCCATACGCACTTCAAGTGGTTTAGAAGTAATTGGCTTGTCCGGGAATACACGGATAAAGATTTTACCACCACGTTTAATACGACGGCTAATTGTACGACGCGCTGCTTCAATTTGACGTGCAGTCATTTGACCACGTTCGATTGATTTAAGTGCGATAGTACCAAAAGATACTGAGCTACCGCGGTGAGCTAGACCAGTGTTACGGCCTTTTTGCACCTTACGGAATTTAGTACGTTTAGGTTGCAACATGGATTATTCTCCTTTTTCAGCAGAACGATCATTGCGACGACCACGACGCTCTTGACCTTCACCACGACCGCGACCGCGTTTAGCTGGACGTTCTTCAACTGGAGCTGGGTTCATGACTTGTTTCATGCCACCCAAGATCTCGCCACGGAAGATCCAAACTTTAACACCAATCGTACCGTAAGTAGTCTCAGCACGCATAGTCGCGTAGTCGATATCTGCACGAAGAGTATGTAGAGGTACACGACCTTCACGATACCATTCAGTACGAGCAATCTCAGCACCACCTAAACGGCCTGAAACTTCTACTTTGATACCTTTCGCACCAGCACGCATAGTGTTTTGAACCGCACGCTTCATAGCACGACGGAACATTACACGTTTTTCCAATTGAGAAGCGATAGCTTCAGCAACTAGACGCGCGTCTAAGTCTGGACGATCAATTTCGTTGATACTTACTTGCGCAGGAACACCCATAATAGATGTTAATTCGCGTTGTAATTTCTCAATGTCTTCGCCTTTTTTACCGATTACGATACCAGGACGAGCAGTGCTAATAGTTACTTTAGCAGCGCCTGTTGGACGTTCGATAAGAATATTGCTGATCATTGCATTCTTAAGTTTTTTAGTTAAAAACTCACGAACTTGCAAATCTTTAAGCAAGTATTCAGCGTATTGTTTCGGACTCGCATACCAGTTAGCGTTATGACGTTTCACAACACCTAGGCGGATACCGATTGGATGAACCTTCTGACCCATATCAAACCCCTACCTTAACGGTGATGTGACAAGTACGCTTAGTAATACGATCTGCACGGCCTTTAGCACGTGGCATAATACGTTTCAGGCTCATGCCTTCATCAACGTAGATCGTAGAAACTTTAAGGTCGTCTACATCTAAACTGTTATTATGTTCAGCGTTTGCAATTGCAGATTCCAACGCTTTCTTAACCAATACTGCAGCTTTTTTGTTGCTGAAGTTTAAGATGTTAAGAGCGTGCGCAACAGATTTGCCGCGGATAAGATCTGCAACCAAACGAGCTTTTTGTGCCGAGATAGCGGCACCGCGTAATTTAGCAGTTACTTCCATCATAGCACCTATTAACGTTTAGATTTCTTGTCAACACCGTGACCACGGTAGGTACGAGTCGGTGCAAATTCACCAAGCTTGTGTCCAACCATATGTTCAGAGATGATCACTGGAACATGGTTACGGCCATTGTGTACAGAAATTGTTAAACCAACAAAATCCGGGAGGATCATCGAACGACGCGACCAAGTTTTGATCGGCTTACGGTTATTAGCCGCGATAGCCGCTTCAACCTTAGCGAACAAGTGCGCATCGACGAATGGGCCTTTTTTCAGAGAACGAGGCATTGTCAGATTCCTTTACTTGTTACTTAACGCGACGGTCGCGAATAATCATCTTAGTCGTACGCTTGTTGGTACGTGTTTTGTACCCTTTAGCTTTTTGACCCCATGGGCTTACAGGTTGAATACCTTTGTTACGCCCTTCACCACCACCGTGTGGGTGATCAACTGGGTTCATCGCCATACCACGAACGGTAGGACGAACACCACGCCAGCGTGATGCACCAGCTTTACCTAGTGAGCGAAGGTTGCTTTCTGAGTTAGATACTTCACCTAACACAGCGCGGCATTCAACATGAATTTTACGCATCTCGCCTGAACGAAGACGAACGATAGCGTAGGAACCGTCACGACCCAACAACTGAACAGAAGTACCAGCTGAACGAGCTAACTGCGCGCCTTTACCGATTTTAAGTTCGATGTTGTGAAGAGTAGAACCGATAGGCATGTTGCGAAGTGGCAAGCAGTTACCTGGACGGATTGGAGCATCGTTACCAGATTGAACTGAATCACCAGCGCGTAAACCTTTAGGCGCGATGATGTAGCGACGTTCACCGTCAGCATACTTCAACAACGCAATGTGCGCAGTACGGTTTGGATCGTATTCAATACGCTCAACTACAGCTGGGATGCCGTCTTTGTTACGTTTGAAGTCGATTAAACGGTAGTGTTGTTTGTGACCGCCACCAACGTGACGAGTCGTAATGTGACCGTTGTTATTACGGCCGCCAGTACGTTTTTTAGCTTCAACTAGTGGAGCATAAGGCGCGCCTTTGTGAAGGTGATCATGAACCACTTTCTCTACAAAGCGACGTCCTGGAGACGTTGGCTTACATTTTTGAATAGGCATAGTTTTCGTCCTTATTCCGCTGCGCTTTCAGCGGCATCGCCCAAGTCAGCCATTTCAACATCTTGGCCAGCTTTCAGGGTGACGTATGCTTTTTTAACATCAGAACGACGTCCTAATGTTTTACCAAAGCGTTTAGTTTTACCTTTAGTGATCGTAGTGTTAACTTTAACAACTTCTACACCAAACAATTGTTCCACTGCTTTTTTGATTTCAAGCTTGTTTGCATCAAGTGCAACTTTGAATACTTGAACACCAGCAGTTTCACCTAAAACTTGTGCTTTTTCTGAGAAAACAGGTCCTTGCAGGACTTGATATAAACGTTCGTTGTTCATCCGAGTTCTACCTCAATTTTCTTAGCAGCAGCTACAGACATAACAACTTTATCGAACGCGATCAAGCTAACAGGATCGATTGCAGTCGCATCAACCACATCAACGTGTGGAAGGTTACGAGCAGCTAGATACAAGTTCTCATCAACAGCATCAGTAACGATCAATGCACGAGTAGCATTCAAGTCGTTAAGTTTTGCAAGCAATTCTTTAGTTTTTGGAGCTGCAACAGCAAACTCTTCAACTAGAACTAAGCGATCTTGACGAACAAGTTCAGCCAGGATGCATTGCATAGCACCGCGGTACATTTTACGGTTTACTTTTTGAGACCAGTCTTGTGGACGAGCAGCAAAAGTTTTACCACCGCCAACCCAGATTGGGCTACGAATAGAACCAGCACGAGCGCGGCCAGTACCTTTTTGACGGAATGGTTTTTTACCACCGCCAGAAACGTCTGCACGTGATTTCTGAGCTTTAGAACCTTGACGACCACCAGCTAAGTAAGCTGTAACAACTTGGTGTACAAGAGCTTCATTAAATTCACGACCGAACGCAACTTCTGATAATTCAACAGCAGAGCCGGAAACAGTATTTAAATTCACGTTATTTCCCCTCAGGCCTTGATCGTAGGACGAACAGTTACGTCGCCACCAGTAGCGCCAGGAATCGCACCTTTAACTACTAGAACTGAACGTTCTGCGTCGATAGATACAATTTCAAGACCCTGTACAGTTACGCGTTCAGCACCTAAATGGCCAGCCATTTTTTTGCCTTTGAACACGCGACCAGGAGTCTGGTTTTGACCTGTAGAACCTAGAACACGGTGAGAAACAGAGTTACCGTGAGTAGCGTCTTGAGTACGGAAGTTCCAACGCTTAACACCACCTTGGAAACCTTTACCTTTAGACTGACCAGTTACGTCAACAATTTGACCAACTGTGAACAGATCTACACCGATAGTAGCGCCAACTTCACGACCTTCAAGCTCAGCTTCTGAAACGCGGAATTCTTGAACCAGACGGCCAGCAGCAACACCAGCTTTCGCGAAGTGACCTTTCTGAGCGTTAGTTACGCGAGATTCGCGACGTTCACCAGTAGTGATTTGAATCGCTTGATAACCATCAGTTTCAAGCGTTTTGATTTGAGTGATGCGGTTAGGATCAACCTCAATCACTGTAACAGGCACAGAAACACCAGCATCTGTAAAGATACGTGTCATACCGCACTTGCGACCGACTAAACCAATAGCCATGTGCATAAACCTCTAAAAAAGCGGCCTAATTAACTTAGAGCGTTAATTAACCCGAAAGCCTTAACCCAATGCGATCTGAACATCAACACCAGCTGCAAGATCTAACTTCATCAATGCATCTACAGTTTTGTCTGTAGGTTGAACGATGTCGATCAAACGTTTGTAAGTGCGGATCTCGTATTGGTCACGCGCATCTTTGTTAACGTGTGGTGATGTTAAAACGTTAAAACGTTCAATGCGTGTAGGCATTGGAATTGGACCACAAACTTGTGCGCCAGTACGTTTTGCTGTTTCTACGATTTCTTGAGCTGATTGATCAATAAGACGGTGATCAAAAGACTTAAGACGGATACGAATTCTCTGGTTAGACATACCAGTTAACTCCAAGCCAAATATATAAAGAATCACTCTTGACGCATCTCACCCCACTATTTTAAGGCAAGTGTCAAGAGCAGTGAAATATCACTAAGGTCGTGATCGATGCCACGACTGTAACGATAGTTAACTACTTTCTTCGTAGTTAACCCCCTTCCTATTGAAGGGTCGCTTATTATAGCCATTGTTTATTGCATAAGCAAATCCCTTTTAGAGTTTTTCTTGCTGTATTTCAATTTATTCGGGAAATCAATTGTTTATTTTTTACCCACTAGGCCGTTTTTTCCAAAACATACTGAATAGCTTGATTTAGTATTTGATTTCCTTGGATAAAATTATTTTTGGTTGTTCTTTTCAGTTGTTGGATGTCCTGTACATATTTTCCAGAAAATTGTGAAATTTCTTCTTCATTTTCCAAAAACAGCTTTAAAGTTTCCGGGGTGATTTCCGGATGAAACTGGAACCCCAAGACATTCTTGCCGAGTTGATACATCTGATTACGACAGGCTTCATTTTCTGCCAGATGAATTGCCCCTTTAGGTAGTTCAAAGGTTTCACTATGCCACTGCATAATTTCAAACTGTTCAGGTAAAATAAAACAATCCTCGGGTACATGCGCGACTTTGCGTACCGTGGTCCAGCCTAACTCCTGCTCCTGGTTACGGCTGACGGCCGCACCCAAGGCATTGGCAATCAGCTGCCCACCTAAACATAGGCCAATCGCCGGTTTGCCTTGAGAAAGATAACGGCGTAACCAGCGTTTTTCGATCTTGAGCCATGGATAATTTGCCTCATCATTGACACTCATGGTGCCTCCCATGATGATCAGCAAATCAACTTCTTCAACTGCTGGTAAAGCTTCTATATCGAGTGGACGATCGACGGGTAAAGCAAAGAATTCAGTCGCAGTAATTTGCGCCTGATGCTGCTTTAAAAAATCAATACAACTACCAAAACCCTCGCCAGCAATATGCTGAAAATAATGTACTTTTAACTGCGACTTCATGCGCCTAAACCTTTTGTTGTAGCTCTCTGATTTTAGGTTTTGCAAAAATGAAGCCAACTTTTTAGCAATGTCAATTTTTTCAACATTTCACAACATAACTGGCAGCAATAATGAGATTCTCTTAAGCTAAAGCAATATTTGATTACATTTAAGAGCATTCACGTGAAAAAAAATCCTCAAACAGCGCTGATTCATGCACCACGAAAGGCCCCGCAATATATCTCCAGTATTCAACCTCCCCTGTTTCGTGCATCCACCATCATCTTTAACAATACTGATGCCCTATTTAATCGCCACTGGACTGATGACTATGACTATAGCTATGGCACGCATGGTACACCGACGACATTTACCTTAGGCGATAGCATTGCCCAGATCGAAGGCGGTCAATATTGCTTGCTGGCACCGAGTGGTTTATCCGCGATTAATCTCGTGAATTCTTGTTTTTTAAGCCAAGGCGATGAAGTGTGGGTTGCAGATAATATCTATGGTCCAAACATGGAACATTTACGTAATCTGGAAACCCGCTATGGTATTCAGGTCAAAGTCTATAATGCGATAGATGCGGATACTTTTCAGCCCTCGGAAAAAGCCAAACTACTTTGGCTTGAAGCGGCGGGTTCCGTGACTTTAGAATTTCCCGATTTAAGTCGCTTGGTCAAGAAAGCTCAAGCTAACAACATTCTCACTGCGCTGGATAATACCTGGGGTGCAGGTCTTGCCTTTAATGCTTTTGATTTTGGCAATGAACACTTAAGTGTCGATATGACCGTGCATGCCCTGACTAAATATCCAAGTGGTGGCGGTGATATCCTGATGGGTTCAGTGGTTACGCGCAATAAAGAACTGCACCACAAGTTGTTCCGTGCGCATGCCATTCAGGGTATTTCAGTATCAGGTGATGATGTCGCTCAGGTACAACGAAGTCTGGCATCGATGCAACTCCGATATGAACATCAATCACAAAGCTGCTTAACTTTATTAGACTGGCTCAAACAGCAACCAGAATTTGTTCAGGTCTTACATCCGGCTGATACTGACAATGCTGGCCATAAAAACTGGAAAGAAATTTGCAAGCAAGGACACAGTGCCGGAGTGGTCAGCGTGATTTTTGACAATAACTACAAGTTGCAAGATATTCGCAATTTCTGTGACAGCTTAAAACTGTTTAAGCTTGGCTTTAGCTGGGGTGGTCCTGTCAGTCTGGTCATGCTATATAACTTAAAAGAAATGCGTGTGCTTGAACATTCACATTTGAAGGAGGGTTTTCTGGTTCGTTTCTGTATTGGTCTGGAACATCCGGAAGATCTGATTGAAGATATTCAGCATGCACTACAAGAAATGAAAAAACTTAAAAATGAATAAATAACAACAGGAAAATTTATGGGTACACCAATCATTATTGCAAAAAAAACCAGTGATACTACGCAAGATATTGTACTGCACTCACAGCTTGCCAACCGTCACGGACTGATTGCCGGCGCGACCGGAACCGGCAAAACGGTAACCTTGAAAGTTTTGGCAGAAAACTTTTCTCGCATTGGTGTACCCGTGTTCCTTGCCGATGCCAAAGGCGATGTTTCCAGCCTGGCCAAGCCAGGCGAAAGTAATCCTAAGTTTGATGAACGTATTAAAAGTCTGAATATTGATTCGATTCCTTTTGAAGCTTCGCCGGTCGTATTCTGGGATCTGTTTGGTGAACAAGGCCATCCGGTCCGTACTACGATTTCTGAAATTGGGCCACTCTTGCTTGCCCGCATCCTGAACCTGAATGACACGCAAGAAGGCGTTCTCTCGGCAGTCTTCCGAATTGCCGACGATCAGGGCTTGTTACTGATCGATTTTAAAGACCTGAAAGCCATGCTCAGCTATGTCAGCGAACATGCTGCAGACTTTAAAGCGGAATATGGCAATCTCTCCCCCGCCAGCCTCGGTGCGATTCAACGCAATTTATTGGCACTTGCAGATCAAGGCGGGGATAAATTCTTTGGCGAGCCAGCACTCGACCTGATGGATTTCCTGCAAACGGATAGCCAAGGCCGCGGCAATATCAATTTGCTGGCTGCCGACAAGCTGATGAATACACCGAAGTTGTACGCCACTTTCCTGCTATGGATGCTGTCAGAGTTATTTGAACAGTTACCAGAAGTGGGTGATCTGGACAAACCGAAACTGGTGTTCTTCTTTGATGAAGCCCACCTACTCTTTGATAATGCCAGCCCCGCCCTGCAGGAAAAGATTGAACAGGTGGTGCGTCTGATCCGCTCCAAAGGTGTGGGGATTTATTTTGTCACCCAGAATCCACTGGATTTACCTGAAAGCGTATTAGGACAACTCGGCAACCGTATTCAGCATGCTTTACGCGCTTTCACACCTAAAGACCAGAAGGCAGTCAAAACGGCAGCAGATACCTTCCGTGCCAATCCAGAATTTAAAGTGCAGGAAGCGATTACTGAACTTGCTGTGGGTGAAGCGCTGATTAGCTGTCTGGATGAAAAAGGGACTCCACAGATTGTGGAACGTGGCTGGATCATGCCCCCACATTCTTCTTTTAGCTCAATTACACTAGAAGAACGTAAGGCACTGATGCAACAAAGCATTGTCGCTGGTATTTATGAGCAGGAAGTTGACCGTGACAGTGCACATGAGATGCTGCAGCAAAAAGTACTGGAACGTCAGCAGCAGATTCAAGCCGCGGAACTTGCCAAGCAGCAAGCCAAGGAACAGGAACGTTTGGCACGTGAACAGCAAAAAGAAGCTGAACGTGCAGTCAAGCAACGTGAAAAACTCACACAGGATATTGTGGGTACCTTTGCCAAAAGTGCAGCACGTAGTCTGGGTGGTAGTACCGGACAGAAAATTGTGCGTGGTCTATTAGGTTCCCTCTTCGGGCGCAAATAACCTTCCTTTCTCCGATCGAAAACATCATTTTTATGGGATATTTTTATATCCCATAATTTTTTTATGGTTTTATGCTTTTACTATATTGTAAAAGCGCTTTATAAGATGTATTTTAAATACATCTTATAAATAACAGCCATGAGAGATCAACTATGACTCCACAGCAAATTGACCTTGTAAAAGCCACTGTTCCTGTACTTCGTGAAAATGGGGTCGCCCTGACCGGTTATTTCTATAACCGCATGCTAGGCAATAATCCTGATTTGAAAGAAACCTTTAACATGGGACATCAACGCAGTGGAGCTCAAGCACAAGCCTTGGCAGGTGCGGTTCTGGCTTATGCTGAAAATATCGAAGATCCATCTGTGCTGTTACCCGTGGTTGAGCTGATCGCACACAAGCACGTGAGCTTAAACATTAAGGCACCGGACTACGGTATCGTTGGGGAAAACCTTTTACATTCGATCAGTGAAGTGCTGAACATTTCGATGGATGATCCACTGATTGATGCTTGGGCTACAGCGTACGGTCAACTGGCGGATCTGTTCATTGCCACTGAAAAAGCGATCTATGATCAGCATGAACAGACTAAAGGCAGCTGGTTAGGCTGGCGCAACTTCAAGATTGCCAAGAAAGTCGTGGAAAGTGACGAAATCACTTCTTTCTACCTGGCTCCAGTCGACGGCGGTCCATTACCAAAATATGAAGCCGGCCAATACATTTCAGTACGTGTATTTGTACCTGAGCTGAACCTGAGACAGCCACGCCAATACACCCTGTCAACTTGCCCACAAGCGGATTACCTGCGTATTTCCGTGAAACGTGAAGATCAGAAAGGCGACATGGTTCCAGGCTGGGTATCGAATACTTTACATAGCCTTCCAGAAGGTTCAGAAATTGAAGTCTCTGCACCAACAGGTAACTTCTACCTGATCGATCCGAACAAACGTAATGTGTTTATCAGTGGCGGTGTAGGCCTGACTCCAATGGTGGCCATGCTAAACCAGCTGGTGACTCTGGACATGCCACAACCTGTGACTTTCATCCATGCCTGCCGTAGCAAACAGGTTCATGCGATGAAACAGCATATTCATGACCTGAAAGCCAAATATCCACGTTTAAGCACAATGACTGCTTATGAATTCCCGCACCCAAGCGATAAACTGGGCGAGGATTATGATGTTGCCGGTCGACTGGACTTAAGCACTGTAGATAGCGCATTATTACCAGCCAATGCAGACTACTATCTCTGTGGCCCAATGCCATTTATGGCTGAACAGCAAAAGGCGCTTGTCGCTCGCGGAATTCCTGCTGAGAACATTCATAGCGAAGCCTTTGGCACAGGTGGTGTACGCCACTAACTGCTTCTTCAGCTTAAAATAAAAACAGAGGGTTAGCCTGGTATGCTAGACTAACCCTAATTTTTTTCATCAAAAACATCAGTATTATCATGCAACTGAATAAATTTACTGACTATGCGCTGCGCATACTGATGTATGTTGCACAACCCCGCGATCTGCCTTATACGATTGCCGAGCTGGCGGAGCGCTTACAGATTTCACAGAACCATGCCATGAAAATTGCCTACTTTATGGCGAAACAGGACTGGCTCATTACCTCTCGCGGTAAAGGCGGTGGAATCCGTCTTAATCCGGCTGCCCTGAAAGTTCAGCTAGGACAGATTGTGCGTATTCTGCAACGTGACAACCAGATTGTGGAATGTAATGATCCACCCTGTGTATTACGTACCAATTGCGGATTAAAAGGCATTCTGGATCAGGCTGTGGAGCAGTTCTACACCAGTCTGGATCAATATATTCTGGGTGATGTCGTTGAACCGACCAAGGAACATTTTAGTATCCAGTCACCAATTAGCCTGATCAATCTCTAATACCCTTATTCTATTGGGCAATTCTAAAGTTCGCTTGCCCGCCCGACTTCCTTTATAATAGCTTCTTGTATAATTAGTCATTGAAGTTGAGCCATGCATCACAGCAGAGGAAAGTCGAAAAACAGTAAGGCATCAAATGCCCCAAAGCAAAAGATCAGCTATGAAAAAAAGGTCGATCCAGCCATTACTGAATATTCGGTACAAGCCCTCAACTGGTTACGCAAAGCTGAGTTCCTGATGAGTGCACCCAAGCTCAGCTTGTGTGTAGAAGATACCGGTTATGAGGTGGCTTTTGCTGGCCGTTCCAATGCGGGTAAATCGAGTGCCATCAATGCCCTGACCAATCAGAAACAGTTGGCCCGTGCGTCCAAAAAACCAGGCCGTACCCAGATGATCAACTTCTTTAGCCTTGGCAATCCGGATCAGCGCCTAGTCGATTTACCGGGTTATGGTTATGCAGCGGTCCCAGAAGCCATGAAAATTGTCTGGCAGAAAGAACTGGAAAACTATCTGATTCACCGCAAGAGCCTGCAAGGTCTGGTGTTGCTGATGGATATCCGTCATCCGCTACAACACTTTGATGTGATGATGCTGGAATGGGCGTATTCACGTAAATTATTCGTACATGTGCTGCTGACCAAAGCCGACAAGCTGAACCGTGGCCCCGCTTCGAAAGCGCTACAAGAAGTGAAAGTCAAACTGAAAAAGATGAAGCTGGATTTCTCGATTCAACTATTCTCTTCTCTAAACAAGCAAGGTCTGGAAGAACTGGCCAGTGTGATGGGCGGCCGTTTGAACTTCACTTTGAATCAAACACCTGAATTTGATCTGGACAGCATTCCTGAAGCTTCAATGCATGATTTAAATGAAGCTGATGAACCAATTGAATTATTAGAAGATGAAGATGAGACCAACAGCGCTCATGAAGTCACTGCCAGTGAACTGAATGATCTGGATGCACCTGTGGAAGCCGATCCAACAAAGATTGTCGAACAGGATCCACAAAAATAAGCCGAATGTGTTTCATCGGATAAAAGAATGTCCCGTATTGCCTGCCGCAATTCGGGATATTTTTTTCATACTGTCTTGATCAAGCAGTGATGGATTCACACCATGTCTTTACTTTCGCGCTTCAAAACAACAAGAATTGGCTCTTCCATTTCCTATTTTATCCAGCCTCGCAAAGTCAGCTTTGAATGGCAAGACACTCCAGTCGACTGGATTCCTGATCAGCCCTTTGCCAGTTACTTCGTCAATGAAATTAATAATATTCTGCCCGCGGGTGAACTCTGGTTCTGCCGTTTATATAACAAAGTCCTTCCCCAGATCACTGACGAAAAATTAAAGCATGATGTGCAGGCATTTATCCGTCAGGAAGCCATGCATGCCCAAGCGCATAATTCGGCCAATAAAGAATATTTATCTGAACGTCAGATTGATATCCAGCGCAATCTGCACATCATGCATTTCCTATTTAACAAGCTCCTAGCCGATCATCCATTCGGTCTCAAAATTCCTAAAATCTTAGAACACCAATGGGATCTGTTCCGTCTCGGTATCATTGCGACGATAGAACACATGACCTGTGTCCTGGGTAAATACGCACTCTACAATACTGAATGGGAACGTCTGGGTGCTGATCCGAATATGCTGGATCTGGTGAAATGGCATGGTGCTGAAGAAATTGAACATCGTAGTGTGGCTTTTGATTTATATCGTCACCTAGGTGGCGGCTATATTGCCCGTTATTATCTAAGTGTGGTGGTCATTATTGGTGTAATTGGCCTTTGGGTGGATGGTGCTGCACATCTGTTATCGCAGGATTCACGTTTCAAGCAGTATAAGCCAGCCGTATATAAACCCTGGATCTGGAAAGAATGGTTGCGTATTTCCCAGTCAGATAACCGCCTTCTGCCTAACCCGCTGTGGTTAGTATCCCAACAGCTCGGTTATTTAATGCCTTGGTATGATCCGGTGCATGAAGGCAGTACCGATGATGCGCTGCATTATCTCAACCATTCACAGGCAGCCAAACGCGCTACTCTCAAAGTCGCTTAAGCTTGCCTGTTATTACAATTTCTAACAGCAGGGATCGCTTCCCTGCTTTTTATTTGTCCTAAGATAGAAATATAACAATCATAATCAGGAGGGACTTATGCAAGCACGGATTTCTGTGATTACCCTCGGTGTGCTCGATCTGGAAGCTTCACTACGCTTTTACCGTGACGGACTGGGTTTTCCCAGTGAAGGAATTATGGGTGAAGAGTTTGAATATGGCGCGGTGGCTTTTATTCAATTACAATCTGGTCTTAAGCTTGCCTTATGGCCACAGCGTAGTATCCAGCAAGATACCGGTCTGGAGCCAAGCCCAATCTGTCCGACGCAAATGACTCTGGGGCATAATGTTTATAGTCCCTTAGAAGTCGACCAGGCAATGGCACAGGCTGAACGTGCCGGCGCTAAAATTATTAAACCTGCACACACGACTTTTTATGGCGGATATGCAGGTTATTTTCAGGATCCCAATGGTCATCTCTGGGAAATTGTCTGGAACCCGGACTTTGACAAAGATTAAACCGGCACTTCAGGTTCTCGGGTATGGCGGTCCACCACTACACTAATCATCATATCACCCTGTACATTTACCACAGTACGTACGGTATCCAGCAGACGGTCAATCGGAAGTAGAATCGCAATGGCTTCTGCCGGCAAACCCACTGATTGCAGCACCATGATCATGGTGACCATGCCAGCGCTTGGAATGCCTGGTGCACCTAGGGACGCAATCATTGCCGTGGCACAAACCACTAGTTGCTGACCTAAGGTTAGATCCAGTCCCATCAGATTGGCAATAAACAAAGCTGCGGCTGCTTCATAAAGTGCTGTTCCATCCATATTCAGCTGCGTGCCAAGAGGAATTACAAAACCGGCTGTTTGCGGACGTACGCCCAGATTTTCCTGCGCGCATTTTAAAGAAATCGGCATGGTTGCCGAACTGGAACTGGTGGCAAAGGCGGTAATTAATGCACTACGGGTGCCTTTAAAAAAGGTTAGCGGATTCATTTTTCCGAAGAGCCATAGTAATAACGGCAACACCACTATCCCATGGAAAATCGTAGTGCCTGTCACCACTGCCGCAAACTCGGCCAGACGGCTCAGCACTGAAATATCTTCAGTGGCAATTAACTTGGCGAGTAATGCAAAAATCCCAATCGGTGCCAGTTTCATGATCCAGCCAATCATCAACATCATGATGTCAAAAAACTGGTGACTCAGCTTACGCACAGTACGGAAGCTGTCTCCACCTGCGACCAGCGCCACACCGATAAACAGAGCAAAAATCACAACGGCCAAAACATTGCCATCAGCAAAGGCCTTAAAGGGATTGATCAGGGTATTCTGAATAAAATTAGTAAAGAAAGACGACGGCGTTAAAGTATCAGGAGTCTGATGCTGAGCCATAGCATCCTGAAACATCACCACATCCACACCTCTCCCCACATTAAACAGATGCGCACAGGTTAGCCCTAAAATCAGTGCCAATGAGGTGGTGGTCACACAGCACAGCAAAGTAATTTTCCAGGTTCGACTCAGCTGCCCCCCCGCCTGCAGATTAGAGACCCCAACCACAATTGAGGTAAAAATCAGGGGAATCAAAATCATTTTCAGCAGGCCAATAAAAAGGCTGCTGGCAATTCCAATCCCGTACAGGCCGACATCAAAAAATGTGCTTTGCGGAAATAAAGTCAGTAAAAATCCAAACAGTACCCCCAATACGGCGGCAATTAAAATCTGCGTATTTAAGCTCATTTCACATGCATTTTTAATATTGATCTTAAGGGCACTATGCCATGCAAGTGCTGGAGAATCGAGTAATTTTTTATAAAGAGCCGTGCTTAAAAATGTATAAAGCCGGATCTGGGATCCGGCTTTATTTAAATTAAAAGTATGCTTTACTGGGTTTCAATTTCACGTAAACGGATCAGGCCTTCTTGTGTGGTACTGCAGACCAGCTCACCATTTTGCCACATGCGGCCAAAGTTCAGACCACGTGAACTGGCACTTTGAGTAGCATCCATGTCGTATAACATCCATTCATCTACCCGGAATGTTTTATGGAAATACATGGCATGATCAATACTGGCACATTGCAAGCTTGGAGACAGATAACTTAAACCATGCGGACGCAGCGCTGTGGTCATTAGGGTAAAGTCCGAATAGAAAGCAGCAATCGCCTGATGCAGGGAAATCTCATCCACTTCTGCAGCAATCTTTCCATGAGTACGGATATAGTGCGCATAATTTGGCGCTTCCGGTTGCGGCTGGAATGGATTCACTGGCATTACAGGGCGAATTTCGACATGACGGTCACGCATGAAAGAAGCACGCACATTTTCCGGAATAAATTCAATAATCTGCCGGGTGAGCTCTGCTTCATTTTTCAGGCTTTCTGCTGGTGGATACTCAGGTTCTGAAATCTGATAGTTCAGACCTTCTTCCTGATGCGCAAAGGAAACCATACACATGAAGATAGTACGGCCATGCTGAATGGCACGAACCTGACGGCTGACAAAGCTTTTTCCATCACGGATACGATCCACTTCATAAATGATCGGTGCATTGACATCGCCACCAAACAGGAAATAGGCATGCAATGAATGCGCAGGACGATCTGTAGTATAAGATGCAGCACGTAGGGCCTGTCCCAGAACCTGTCCACCAAATACGCGCTTGCCTACCAGATTACGGCTAATTCCCCGGAAAATATTTTCTTCTAACTTTTCTAAACTGAGCAGCTCGACCAGTTCCTGTGTTAAGGCATTCATAAGCAACCTGTGTGATATTGGCAAGATCCAGAAGTGTAGAAATAAATCTATACAATTTATTCTGAATATTCTGCCATAAAATCCAAGCAATCTTCTAAAGATTGATTGACTGTTCTGTCAACTGGTCTTGCAACTTACTAGGAAAAACATCTGCTTTCGCGCTAAAATTGAACCACTTCGATTGAATTTGTCAGAAAATGACATATTGTTTGTTTTTATAATCAATCAAAATAAATTCCCTCAGAAATTCTGTAGTTTGGTCAGTAAAATTAGGAGTAACTATGTCCAAGAGTGGCTTTGGTCAAATGTATCGCAAGCTTTCAAGTAAGCTACTTGATCTTGTGGTCACCCCGCATGTTCTTGGGGAAGTACCAAGTGAAGTGACAGCTCCTACTGCTGACCAGACTCCGGCAGCGCAGCAGAAAATCGTCTGTTATATCTTGCAGAATCATTCACGCAGTAATGCATTGGTGGTCGATGCGGAAACTCGCCGTTTAAACATGCCGCCTGCGCTCGACCCTCTACAGATTGGTGACAGCAAGGAAAAGGCTTCGGTTCTGTTCCTGCAGCATCATGATGAGAATAATCTGCTTAGCTCACCACCACATGCTTTTCCTCCACGCCTGTTACGCCTGATTGAAGTCCTAGAAAAAAATCCCGAACTGGATGTGGAACTGGTACCGGTGACTGTACTTTGGGGTCGTGATCCTGAAAAAGAAGATTCTTGGTTCAAGCTTTTATTTACCGATACCTGGTCTACGCCAAGCCGGGTCAAACAGCTGGTCAATATCGGTCTGCATGGTCGCCAGTCTTATCTGGAGTTTCATGAGCCACAATCTTTGCGCGCCCTCATGGAATTTGCCAAAGAAACTTATCCAAATTCAGCGCCAGCGACCTATATTGTCAGCCGTCTGAATGACTATTTGGATGCACAGCGTGAAGTGATCCTCGGCCCTGACCTGTCAGATCGCCGTAATGTGATGCATGGCCTGATTAAATCTCCGGATGTACAGGCGGCTATTCGTAATGAAAGCATCCGCAGCAAAATCAGTATGCTGGAAGCAGAACGTCGTGCGATTGGCTATCTGAATGAAATTGTATCGGACTACTCTCACTCTACCGTACGTTTCGCCGATAAAGCCCTGACCCGTTTATGGACCCAGCTCTATGACGGCGTGGAAGTACATAATTTCAGTACCGTGCGTGAACTGGCCAAAGATTATGAAATTGTCTATACGCCATGTCACCGCAGTCATATCGACTATTTATTATTGTCTTATGTGATTTATCGTCGTGGTCTGATGGTGCCTTATATTGCGGCAGGCGATAACCTGAACATGCCATTTGTGGGTCAGATCTTACGGGGTGGTGGTGCTTTCTTTATCCGTCGTACCTTCCGCGGTAATGCACTCTATACCACCGTATTTAAAGAATATCTGTATAGCGTGCTGTCGCGTAATACTCCACTGGAATACTTTATCGAAGGTGGCCGTTCACGTACTGGTCGTCTGCTGCCACCAAAAACCGGCATGCTGGCGATGACCGTACATGGTCATTTACGTGGCAAAGCTAAGCCAATTGTCTTTGTTCCGACTTATATCGGCTATGAACGCCTGATGGAAGGTGGTACTTATGTCGGTGAGATGAATGGCAAGCCGAAAGAAGCAGAATCTATTTTTGGCATCCTGAAAACCTTGCGCAAAATTGAACGTATTTTTGGCAAGGTCCATCTGAACTTCGGTGAACCGGTATTTCTGGATGACATCCTGAAACAGCATGGTGCAGAACATATCAAAATTGAAAAGAATGATGATCCGATTCCGCAGCCAGTATCCGACGCAGTCAACAGTTCTGCCCAAGCCATTCTGGAAAATATCAACCGTGCAGTCGTGGTGAATCCGGTTTCACTGCTGTCACTTATTTTATTGGCAACACCGAAACATACGCTGGACGAAGAAATCTGTATCAAGCAGCTGGATACCTACCGTAATCTACTGGTGGCTTTACCTTATGATGAGCGTATGCAAATTACCTCACTTTCAGGTAAAGAGATTATTGCCTATGCAATGAAGCTCAAGCTGATTAAACGGGTGAAACACGTTCTGGGCGATATCATTGCCATTGAAGATAATCAGGCCGTATTGCTGACTTATTTCCGTAATAACATCGTGCATAGCTTTGTATTGCCGTCCCTGATTGCGGCACTGGTAGAACACAATGGCATGATTCGCCGTGAAGATGCGATCAACGCTAGCAGTACACTCTATCCATTCCTGAAAGCTGAGCTATTCCTGAAATGGAAAGAAGACGAAATTCAGCAACATGTTGATGCTTATATCGATGCTTTACTTGCAACCAATCTGATCAGTGCAGATGGTGAAAATCTGGTAGCGCCAGCACCGAATACTGAAGCGCATCACCAGCTTGAAGTTCTGGCTGCTCCAGTAACCCAAAGTCTGGAACGTTACTATATGACACTGGCTTTGATCACCCAGCGTGGCCCAGGCAATATTTCAACCCGTCAGGTGGAAGAACTGAGTCATCTGGTGGGGCAACGTCTTTCTGTACTGTATGAATTCAACTCACCAGAATTCTTTGACAAAGCCTTATTCCAAAGCTTTATTAAGGTTCTGACGCAAAAAGGCTATATTTGTACCAACGAAGACAATGCCATTGTCTATGATGAGCAGCTGACCAATGTTGCGCAGTATGCAGATCTGGTACTGGATGAAGTGAAGCTGCAAATGCTGCATCACATCACCTCCTTTACCGATGAAGAGTTGAAAGAAGCACTAGATGCGGTTGCGGCTGAACAAGCCAAGAAACGTGCGAAACGCAAGAAAAAGTAAAGTTTACTTAAAGAAAAAGAGAGGTTTTGGCCTCTCTTTTTTTGCTTGAGAATTAATAAAAATGATAAATATTCCCTCTCCTTTTAGGAGATGAGATACCGTCTTGGTAGTCAATCAGGTTTTGAGATTATTCGACCACTAAATAATCTCTTTGATAGGCAGTCTGATGTTTTAAAACGCCATAACACAGATGTATAAGCTTGCGC
>NZ_VPDM01000016.1:0-68733 GCF_013417645.1 Acinetobacter sp. YH12236 | reverse complement strand
GTGTCTGTGACTGCTGACGTGAGCGATAAGGCTGGCAACCCTGCAACGCAGGCAAGCAACCCGATCAGCGTTGACACCACAGCACCGACAGCGACGCTTAGCATTGATGCGGTTACAGCGGACAACGTAATCAATAAGTCCGAATCCGAGCGCGACAACGTGCCGGTGACGGGTACGGTGGGGGGCGATGCGAAGGTGGAGGATATCGTCACCCTGACCGTCAATGGCAAAACCTTCACCGGCGAGGTCTACGACGACGAAGGCACGCTGCGCTTCAGCATCAATGTGCCGGGGGCTGATCTGGCGGCTGGTACGTCCATCTCCGCCAGCGTCACCACTCATGATGACGCTGGCAATGCGGGCACGGCCGATACCAACCGCACCTACTCGGTGGACATTGAAGCCACGATCACCATCACCGGCCCGCTGGCCGTTGACGATGTGATCAACGCGCTGGAATCGGACGAGAGTCTGACCATCACCGGCACGACCACGGGCGTGGAAGCAAACCAGCCGGTGGAGGTGGTCGTGGGCGGCAAGATCCACTACGCAACGGTGGGTACTGATGGCAACTGGACCGTGACGGTGCCTGCGGACAACGTGGGTGACCTGGCCGATGGCCCGTTGACGGTCACGGCAACGGTAAGCGACGAGGCCGGCAACGTAGCCTCGGACAACCATGCGGTCACGGTCGATACCGTGCAGCCAGGCGTGAAGGTGACTATCACCGACGCGGTGTTGAACATCGCCGATCCCAGCAGCGACCTGACCATCGTCTTCAGCGAAGTGCCGCACAGTGCCACGGGCGTCGCGTTGACATCCGAGCAGGTCAAGGCTCTGCTGAACTTGCCGGCGGGCGTGAGCGTGGGTGATCTGACCACCAGCAATGGCGGCCTGACCTGGACCGGCACTCTCACCGCCGACAGCGTTGTCAATGCGACTGACCTGACGGTAACGGTGCCGGCCAACAGCTACTACGACCAGGCGGGCAATGCCGGTACAGGCAACAGCGACAGCGTGACCGTCGATACCACTGCGCCGACCATCGACCAGGCTGCAATCGGCGACGGCAACCTGTCGCGCGATGAGGCGACCAACATCACCCTCAGCGGCACCACCACCGGTGTCGAGGCGGATCAGACCGTCACCGTGACCGTGACCGATGGGAACGGTGCCACCGTCGTTGTCACCGCCACCGTCGGTACCGATGGTAGTTACAGCACCACCGCCGACCTCACCGGTCTGGCCGATGGCCCGATCACCGTGTTGGCCGAAGTCACCGACAAGGCGGGTAACCCGGCCAATGACAGCGAGGGGGCCACCCTCGACCTGACCGCGCCGACCATCACCATCACCACGGTGGCGAGCGGCGATGACATCGTGCAGTGGGGCGAGAAGACTGGCAGCGGCATCACCGTCGCCGGTACGGTCACTGGCGTGGCCGAAGGCACTACCGTCACCGTGATCTTCAACGATGTGGATGGCAGCCCGATCGTCGTCACCGGCACGGTCGCTGCAGGCGGCACCTGGACGGCTCCGGTCACCCAAGCACAAGCTGCTTTGTTGAAGGACGGCAGCGCCAGCGCCACCGTCAGCGATGCCGCTGGCAACAGCGCGAACACCAGCCACACCTACACCGTCGCTGCGCCGCCACCGCCGGTCATCAACGGTTATGGCGACAACATCGACAGCGTGCAGAGCACCACGGTCGTCCCCGGCGCACCAACGCCTGCCACCACCATTGCTGGGCAGGTGCTGGGCGATTGGCACCAGCCGCAGGGCTTCACGCCTGTCAGCAATGAAGCTGGCGAACACGGCGTGTTCAGTATCGATGCAAACGGCCACTGGAGCTACCAGCTCAACACGGGTATCGAAGCCGAGTTGACCGCTTCGGCAGGTCCGTTGATGGACTACTTCACCGTTACGGGCGCAGACGGCAAGAACTATCAGGTCCAGGTTTCCACCCACGATGCGCAGGTGGAGGTCACCACCGTACTGCTGAAAAACATCGGTTCGGTCGGCAACAGCTACATCGATGACGGCCAGCTTGATGGCGTGGCCGCTGGCCAGACGATCGACTCCGGCAGCGTCACCGTCAACGGCGCGCCGGTTGCGATCGGCGAGGCCATTCGCGTGGCAGCCGGTGAAATCACCATCCACGCCGATGGCAGCTACACCCTGGAGCCGTACAGCAACAACACCGACATCGTGGTGGAATACACCGTCGGTGGTATGTCGCAGAGCCAGATCATCACCACCGCCGCCAATACCGTGAACTACAGCAATGACGTGCTTGGGGACATCACTGGCACGGTGGATCCGGCGCTGGTCAATGAGAATGGTGAGGTCACCTTGCGTCTGTACGCCAACAAGTTCACCACTTCAGATGAGATACAGGGCGTGCCTGGCTTCCCTAATGGTGCTGACGTGACCGTAACGGTGGACCCGAACACTGGCGCATGGACCATCAGTGCGGATCAGTTCCACGACGTGCTACAAACCATCTGGGCCGCTGGCCACCTTCGCAACGACAACATCTACCTACAGGTGAAGGCGGTCGACCCAGTGACTGGCAAGGCCAGCGAGGCCTCGCAGAAATACACCTTCGTCACCGATACCGTCGCGCCGGAAGCCACCAGCGTGGATTACGTCGAAGGTCAGAACGAAGTCACGGCACTGGTATCGGAATACGCTGGTCCGTTCGGTGATCAACAAGGCGCCAATACTGGTAACTTTGTGACCGTCACTTATAACGGCAACGTGGTTGGTACGGGTACGGTGGGCGACCGGATTGCCGGTACCGATTACCTGTCGATCAAGGTGGATCTGAATTCTAGCGGGCTGGGTCTAGCGGACGGGGAAACGTTCGACAGGTCGAAGCTCAAGGTTCACATCACCGACAGTGCAGGCAATATCGGCATCAGCAATGACCTTGTCATTGACCCAGAGGACTTGCTTGATCTGCCACCGGTCATGGTGACGGGCTATGGAGATGCCGTTTCTGGAGGCATACACAACGCCGATGTGATCAACGGCGGTGTGACCAACGACAACAAGGGCACAATTAAGGGCAGCATCACACTGGAGGAAGGGCATTCAGTTACCCACATCCTGGTGTACCTACACAACCTGTCCAACCCAATTATGATCAGCACTACGGCAGACGGCACTCCGCTCGCCGAGGCCACAGGTACGGTGACCTGGGAAGTACCGCCTGAGCGTCTGGGCCCACCGATCACCACCACTGGCTCCCTAGCCGATGGCGCCGTCACGGTGACGGCGCGTGCCTACAACGATGCCACCGGCCTGCGTGGAGAGGTCTCCAGCAACTTCACTATGACCGTGGATACCGCAGCGCCTACCGTGGATGTCGAGATCGACGCGGTCAAGCTGCTGGCTGGCCAGACTACCGATCTGAGCATCAAGTTTAGCGAAGTACCGTACAACGATGCCACCGGCACCGCACTGACGGCCGAGCAGGTCAAGGCATTGCTGAACTTGCCGACGCGCGTGAGCGTGGGTGATCTGACCACCAGCGATGGCGGTCACACCTGGACCGGCACCGTCACCCCGACGTCGGGCATGGCGGATGAAACGCTCACGATCAGCATCGATGCGGGCGGCTACCACGACCGTGCCGGTAATGTCGGTGGCGGCGACAGCGACAGTGTGCGTGTGGATACCCAGGCTCCGATGGTCACTGTCGAAATTGCGGATGGCGATCTGATCGCCGGTGAAACCACCACGGTGACCCTGACCTTCAGCGAAGTGCCGCACAACGCTTCGGGCCAGCCGCTGACGGCGGCGGAAGTCCGTGCATTGTTGGGCAACCCTGCCAATGTCAGCATCGGCAACCTGACCAGCAGCAACGGCGGCCTGACCTGGAGTGGCACCCTCACTCCGAATGCCAACTACGAGGGCAGCACCACCGTGACCGTGGGCAACGGCAGCTACTACGACAACGCCGGCAACGCCGGTAGTGGCAACAGCGACAATGTGGTGATCGATACCCGGCCGCCGAGCGCCGCCGATGACAGCGGTTCGGTCACCGAAACCAGCAACACCGTGCCGGGCGTTGGCTCGGCCAGCGGCAACGTGCTCAGCAACGACGGCAGTGCAGCCGGCACGGTGACCGGGTTCAAGGTCACCGTGGGCGGTGTCGAGTACACCGCAGCGCCGGGTGGGTCGATCACCACCACCTACGGCACCATCACCATCGGCACGAACGGTGCTTACACCTACACCCTGGACAACGGCCGCCAGGTCACCCAGGCGCTCAACAATAACGATCATCCTGTCGAGGTGATCACCTACACGGTGCGGGATGCGGCGGGCAACACCAACACCGCCAACCTCAACATCACCGTCAACGGCAGCAATGACGCACCGACGATTACGATCGATACCGCCAGCGAGCAGCCGCCGGTGAGCGGCGGCAATTTGGGCGATGGCCGGTTCTCCTCGGTTGGCACGGCAGGCGACAACAATTCCAGCACCAACACCATGACCTTCAACGTCGGCACTGGTGTGGACCCGTCCACGGTGCGCGCGGTGATTAACCTCGATCGGGTGGACAACACCTTCAGCCTGTTGGTCAACGGCCAGGATATTTTCAGTAACGGAACGGGTTCCACGACCATCTTCCAGCTGGAAAACGAAACCACCACCAGCACGGGGCAGCATGTCGTCACGCTGCGTTTTGCCGATGGCACCTGGCTGGGTGTAGGCAATCCCTGGACTGCCAATAGCAACGGCCTGCCGCGTTTCCAGATCATCATGACCGAGGACGGCGTGCGCTTCTATGCCACCCGCAACATGAACTCCACCGAGTTGGAGGAAATCTTCATCGGTACCCGAAACGGCACGAATTTCGCAACGATCTTCCCGCAAGGGTTGACCAACCCCGGGATGGGCGTACCGGATTTCGTGCCCGGCGGGAACACGGTGACCGTGGTCAATCCCAATGGCTCGGGCCAGGACCTGATTTCCGGTTATGTGAAGGTCACCACCGGTGGAACCTTCAGCATCAGCGATTGGGACAACGGCCAGGTCCAGTCCGCCGCCATCACTCTGCTGGGCACCCAGACCGGCGACAAGCTGATCACGGTGCTGCCGCTGGGCATCACTGCCAGCGAAACCACCGTCGACGGCAACAAGGTGCTGACTCTGACCGGCCCGGCCTCGCTGGCCGACTTCGAGGAGGCCATCCGCTCGGTGATGTTCCAGCCCGGCGCGGCGGGTGGCGAGCGCACCGTGCAGATCCAGTTGACCGATCCGAACGGGGCGCAGTCCAACGTGCTCAGCGGTAGCGTGAGCGCGGGGGCCACGACACTTGCGGCAAGCGGGGATGCAAGCGTGACCGAGTGGACCCAAGCCGGTTTCGAGGTGGCGGGCTACACCAACAACACGGCACTGTTCTTCGCTGGGCAGCCAACCAATGGGTTGCAGGTGGGCGAGACGTTGGATGTGGCGTTGGCGGCATCGACGGGTGTAGGTGCCAGGAACGTGAATGGGATTTTGGACGCCGCAAATACGCGTGGCAATGGCATCGGCGTGACCGGCGGTACAGGCGGTACCGATGCCCGTATCTCCGGCAACGAAAGCCTGGTGATCGATATCGGTTATGACGTTCAGTCCGCACGCCTGACCTTCACCAACTTCACCAATGGAGAAACCGCGCAGTGGTATGCCTATGACGCTGCCGGGGTGTTGGTTGCCAACGGATCGGTGAGTGGATCGGGCAATGGTAATAACAATGGTCAGAACACCACCCGGCGGGCCTTCGACCTCAATGGTATCGACGACGACTTCCGTTACCTGGTCGTGAAGGCGGGCGACGGCAACTTCCTGGTGGATGGACTGGAGGTGCAGGGTTCGACCAACACCTACACCATCGGCGAGTTCGATTACGGCACCTCGGGTATCGCCGGCAGGAGTGCATCTGCCGAAAGCTTCGTTGCCGATTCGTTCGATGATGATCTGCTGATAAGCGGTTTCGAGAATGACAGCCTAAATGGCGGTGCAGGAAGTGACATCCTCAATGGTGGTTCAGGTAACGATACCTTGATAGGTGGTTTGGGTTCAGACACAGCGATCTATGTGGTCTTAAATGCTGCCGATGCGACTGCTGGCAATGCTACCGATACATGGAAAGATTTCCATTTTGGTGACACTGCTACGGATAGCGAAGCTGACAAAATTGAGTTTAGCGCAGACTTCTTTACCGGATTGCTAGAGGATCACTCAAATATCGCAGACTATATCTCTGTAACTGAGGATGGCGATAATGTCGTAGTGTCGGTAGATCGTGATGGTTCGGCAACCGCCTATCATTCGACAGAATTACTGGTGCTTGAAAATCAAGCGGGTTTAACTTTGGAGCAGTTATTGGCAAACGGTCAAATCATCATCGGTTAATATCATATTAAGGGTGGCTTTCGAGTCACATACAAAGTACAGGGATGTGGATCATCCCTGTGCTTTGAGTTATTTATCCATTGGAGCGTATAACCTTGTGGTTTAGCACGAGGTTATACGCGACTGGCGTAAGTCATACGACAGGGAATGTCGTATTCAATTTCTTTATTCTTCATTACTTAGAAGTATTACTGTTAAAGGGCTTTGTTGCACAAAGATTTCATAACTATATGATTTTAAAAAGTTTTGATTATTTTTTGATCCAAAATTAAATTTATTTAAATCAGATGCTTACATATTTATGCAACAAAGCCTCTCTGATGTATAAAGCTCCAATACCTTTAGGGCCAAAAATTTTATGTGCAGAAAGGGAAAGAAAATCAATATTTAATTCATCCACATCAATTTTACTTTTAGATAAGATTGCGCGGCATCAACATGAAATTTGATATTTTTTTTGAAGCAAGCATCGCCAATTTCTTTGATAGGTTGAATAGATCCTAGTTCATTATTTACATGCATAATGCTAACAAGTACTGTATCTTCACGCATATGTGAAATAATATCTTGTGCTTTTACAATGCCATTTACTTGTGGTGCAATATAAGTGATTTCATAATCAAATTCTTTTTTTAAAAAATTACAAATAGATAAGACACATTTATGTTCGATAGTGCTTGTTATAATATGCTTGCCTTTTTTTGTGTTAGCGAGTAGATAACCTTTAATTGCTAAATTATTTGACTCAGATGCTCCACTCGTAAAAACTATTTCTTTTATATGCTCCAATTGACTCCGCAATTTTTCCACGGGCAATTTCTATTTTATCAGCAGAAGATTGGCCCATTTGATGAACAGAAGAAGGATTTGAGTAATCTTCTTGAAAAGAACGAAACAATTCTGTTTTAACAGAAGGGAGCAACGGGGTCGAAGCAGCAAAGTCTAAATAAACCATCTTCTACATAAATCCACGATTATGTTTTGATAATACATCTGGACGTCTTAGTTTTCAAAAAAAAATCATGGTATACGTCAAATTATGTCGTTGAATCACTTGCGCTTTATTTTAATAGTTTAGCCAGTTGGTATAAATTTTAATAAATGCAACTTAGCAAGCGACCCTGTGAGCTTCAACTTAAAAATGAGAGGACTTCACACCCTCTTCTGGAATTTTTTTCCACATGCTAAAGGCCATTACTTTGGTAACATTACTAACTGAAAAGCCAATTATCTTAGTAAGATAATTGGCTTAATTAGACTTTACTCTTATCCGATTATCCGATTATCCGATTATCCGATTATCCGATTATCCGATTATCCGATTATCCTCCCAATAACATGGCACTACAATCAAATTGTTTTCATGCAACCGCGACCATAATCGGACACCTAAATCCCGCTGTATATTCTGAAGTGTGAAATTGGAAATTAGCAGTGTGGACTTCATATTGTCATAACGGCTATACAGAACTTTATGTACCATCTCCAGACGTTTCTCATGTCGGTCATGTAAGCCATATTCATCAATCACCAATAAATCAAAACTGGAGAAATGTTTGATAACTTCCTTTTCAGAGCGTGAAGCATCTGACCAGGTGTCCATCATTTTTTGAGCAATTTCTGCACTGGTATAGTAGCGTGCAGATTTTGTGCTGTTATGCAGAATGTTGCGAATGATTGACGCACTCAGATGAGTCTTTCCTGTACCCGGTGTACCAATGAGCAGCAGGTTTGGATAATTGTCAGAAATAATCTGCTGTGCAAAAGCCTGACATAGTTTGATGGCATTGTCTTGTGCAGGACATGCAACTACATAATTCTTGAAGCCACGATCCAGGTAGCGTTTGTTGAGCCCTGAGTTTTTGATTTTCTGTTGTAGAAATCGCTGTTGCAGCTCATCTGCATAGGTTGCATGTGAGTGATGGACGGTTTCTTTCGCACATAATTTACAGAGCCTATGACCGGCAATTTCCATCAGGGGTATGTGATGGGTAGGGCAGAGTGTTTCTGTTGTTTCTGCGCGAAACTGGAGCGTTTTAAGCATGGTATTCATGATTATTCTCCTAAATCCATTTTGAATTTTCTAAAAAACTCTCATTTTTTTCTTCAAAATTTGAAGATGAAGATGAAGATGAAGATGAAGATGAAGATGAAGATGAAGATGAAGATGAAGATGAAGGGCATGGTTCAAGCATGACTTGAGTAATACTCGGGCTATGCTTATGATTTGCTTGAGCATTTACTTTCCGTTGCTTGGCTGATGCTTGAGCATTGCTTGCGGATTTCCCCCAACGTGCTTGAGCTGCATTTTTAGCTTTATCAGATTTCATTTGCTGATTTTGCAATGCCTGGCTTTTTAAACTGGTTAAAAAACTTGAATGAATCTGCTCAGATTCGATTTCAAACAATTCCAGGGCCAACAGCGTATTCAACAAAGTTTTAGCCTTGGTATGTTGCGATAATTTTGTGATGCTACATACTGTCGCTAGGTCATGAGGAATAGCACCATTTTTCCAGAAATCCATCATTAACAGCAGTGCTGCACCAATTTGTTCTGCTGTCATTCGTGCAAATTTCGCCTGTAAGTCGCCAATATAGAGTGGCATCCAAATTGAAATATCTTTATGCATGTGTCCACCTTTCTTATAGGTATAGAGAGCTAAGGTCATCAATTAGATGACCTTGTTATTTATTTGATCAGGAAGCTAAGCTCATTAACCGGAGACGAGCCTGTTGGGCCAGGTCATCGTAATGGGCTTCCCCTTCATCCAGCATTCGCTGTAACCAGAGTCTCAATGCTTGGTGATCATCGAAGCATTTATTGATTTCCAGCAAAAAGGCCAGATTATGCAGTTTGGGAATGTGTAGCTCATGGATTAATTCACGAGCGACTATATCTGCTTCAGGGCTGACGACCACACCACCAAAGAAAGCTTTACTATTCATGTGCAAGCTCCTCTGTATTTAGTTTTTCCAGCATGGCTTCAAATGCACTGCCATCGCGGCGCGTAACATTGGGGATGTAACGGCTATAGACCCGGAATAGCATTTCAGTCGTTGAATGTCCCAATTGACGTGCAATCCATTCAGGATTTTCACCCGCAGATAACCAAAGTGTGGCAGCTGTGTGACGTGTCTGATAAGCACGACGAGGCGTTAATCCTAAAAAGCGCAGGATAGGGTGCCATACACGCTTATTAACTAAACGGTAGTCTAGAGGACCACCATCACGGTTGCAGAAGACGAAGTCCGATTTTCCGTTGTTGAGGCTTTTCTGTTGCAGAAAGGCTTGGTACACCCGGTCATTCATCTGGATCGTGCGGTCAGAACCATACGTTTTGGTTCCACCAAGAACACCATTCACTAACGCTTCACGGATATGGATCTCACGACGTTGCAAGTCGATATTTTTCCATTGAAGGCCATCGATTTCACTGGTGCGCATACCCGTAAAAAAGCGGATGGTGTAATAGGGGCGGAAGTCTTCACGCACCGTGGTAAGAATTTTATGCACCTCTTCCAGAGAAAAAGGTGTGACTTCAATCTTGCTTTCCTTCAGATTGTTAATATTTTTATAAGGCGACTCAAACTCGTATCGTTCAGCCGCATCATTGAGTATCATACGTAAAGGCGTCATGATTTGATTAATCCGCGATGCTTTCAGACTTGTTTGATCTTTTCCGTGTGTCACTTTGGCGAGGGAAGCACGGAAGTTCAGCAAGTCTGACTTCTTGATTTTCGAGAGAACCTGATTACCAAAAGCAGGAATCAAATAATTTTTAATAATAATTGAAATCTTTTGTTGATAAGAAGTTCTCCATTCAACTTGTTTTTGTTTAAACCACACTTCAGTAAACTCTTTAAAAAGAGGAACCTTAGTTTGTACAGCGATTTGCTGACTTCTTTTTTCCTTAAATTCATCGACACGTTTACTTTTTGGAAAGTACTTTTCGTATTCAAAAGTTCCCAGTGTGATTTCTGCCTCAAGCTGCTCGAGACGTTTTTTCAAAATGCGACGGTTATAGGCATTGTCTTCAAGATTGGTTGTTTCTCTGCAACGAATGCCCATGTAGCGAAAGTCGGCAATCAGTTTGCCACTTCGTTCCCGGATGGTAGCCATCAGTTAAACCTCCTAAGCTTTATTGCAAGGCATCCATGCTTAAACCAGTGAATTTAAGCATTTCAGTTTCAATACGTTCCCAAACAAAAAGAATTTTGCGACCACCAAAAGGACGGATGTAGTGAACACCTTCAATAAAGACACTGTCCTTCAGCTGGTTGCGAATGGTACGAGCGTCGTACTGGATTTTTTCAGCCAGTTGCTGGGCTGTGAGATAGGTATATGACATAATAGAGCCTCATATTTTTTACTAGGTAACTAGGAAAAATTATTCCTAAGACATAAATTATCATATTTTTATGTTGTTGCAAGTACTTTTTATGATTTAACTAGGAAATTTTATGATTATTTCAAACTTGGCAGTTTTATTAGCAGAAAGGAAACTTAAGGTTGCTGATTTGGTGAGAAGTACTGGAATTAATAAATCTACTTTACATAAACTTTATAATGATGAATCTGTGCGGATTGATTTTGAGACAATTGATAAAATTTGTATTGCATTAGATGTAGAAGTTGGCGATTTATTGATTTTCAAGAAAATTGATAATAATCAAAATGATAATAGTTAGTTTGGTCACAATTGGTCACAATTGGTCACATCAAAAAGTGAAATGGTCACAAATTCTTGATCATTTGGTAAAAAACACCTTGTTTGGAAGAGAATAGGATAATTTTTTGCCTTCAAAAAAGCTCTGAAAGTGGTGATCGATTGAGGATATTTAAGGTCAATTGAGACCATTTTTATTGTCGTGGGCACGCCATGGTCACATCTTGGTCACAAAATACAAATTACATTAAGAATATTTTTTATTGAATCGAATAAAAAAGAAAAGAGGGTTTTCAAAAAACATAATAAAATCAACATGAAAAAAGCCCTAATCTTTCGATCAGGGCTTTTTGAATTTGGAGCGGGAAACGAGACTCGAACTCGCGACCCCAACCTTGGCAAGGTTGTGCTCTACCAACTGAGCTATTCCCGCAGGGTCGATCAATTTTTTACTTTAAAAAATGAACAAAAAAGAATTTGGAGCGGGAAACGAGACTCGAACTCGCGACCCCAACCTTGGCAAGGTTGTGCTCTACCAACTGAGCTATTCCCGCATGCCGTGTATAATACAGCATGCAAAAACAGGGTCAATAACTTTATGAAAAATCTTGTGTCGATTGCATAAAATAAAAGCAATATTCTCTGTGCTTCCAGACAATTAGACAAAATTTATGCAAAATTTAATGAAATCTCGGCACAATCAAATAATTGCAGACATTTCTTGCACCGAAATAGCGGATAGAACAGGGTATACTGGACCCATATCTTGAATCGGAGTCAGGCCATGAGCTTAGAACAACAACTGAAAGACCGTTTGGCACAATTGTCACCTACCTATCTGGAAGTCGTGAATGAATCTTCAGGTCATGGTGGATATTTCCCGGGTAAGGAATCGCATTTTAAGGCGGTGATTGTCAGCGAAGCTTTTGCTGGCCTGCGTGCGGTACAACGCCATCAAAAAGTCTATGCTGCGGCAGGTGATTTGCTTTCTAAAGATAAAATTCATGCCTTGGCAATTCATGCTTTCTTGCCTGAAGAGTGGACAGGACAGGACACGTCTAGTCCAGAATGTGCACATGCACCGAAAAACTAAGAGGATTTTATGGATACCCAGCTTTTAGTCAAGATTATTCATATGTCTGCGGCAGGACTGGCCATTGTGGCCATTCTTGCACGTGCTATTACCCTGTTTGTGGATACACAGGGCAATCAGCCGAATCCAAAAGCACGTGTATTTCTGGTCGCTTTGCAGCACCTGGTCATTAGCGTGATTGCCTTAACTGGGATTATTGCCCTGTTTTTAAAGAATTTTGATGTACAGCCTTGGTTTTATGCCAAAATCATTTTATTCCTGGTGCTAATTTCATCCCTGGGCAAAGCCTATAAAAAAGATGATTCAATCCTGTTGGTACAACGCCGTGCTGGCTTATTTATTGCTGTGGTTTCACTTATTGCGATTATGGTATTGGTCATGATCAAGCCGAATTTTGGCTAAATTATTCATCAGTCAATGAAGTAAAACATACTGATCATTAGAAAAATAAAGAGGGGTGTTTATGCATACTCGTGTGGTATTTAATCAGAAAGGTGGGGTAGGGAAATCGAGTATTGCAGTCAATCTGGCTGCAATCAGTGCGCATCAGGGGCTTAAAACCCTGTTGATCGATCTTGATCCGCAGGCAAACTCCAGCCAGTATTTACTAGGAGATGATGCAACTTATTCGAGTGACAAGCCGGCGCTAGAACCGAATATTGAAAACTATTTTGAAGATGTATTGGGGAACCAGCAGAGCAAAAGTTTAATTGGTAATGCGATTGGCTCCATTCTCAAGACCCGGGCTAAAGGGCTGGAAAGTTATCTGCATCAATCACCTTTTAAAAATCTGGATGTCATTCCGGCGAGTCCGAGTTTGGGCACGCTGGCCCATGCACTGGAATCCAAACATAAGATTTATAAGCTGCGCGATGCCTTGCAACCACTTGCTGAGCATTATGACCGGGTGTTTATCGATACTCCGCCGGCATTTAATTTCTTTACGCTTTCAGCACTGATTGCTGCAGACCGTGTCCTGATTCCGTTTGACTGTGATGTGTTTTCTAAACGGGCCTTACAAACTCTGATTGAAAATGTCATCGAAACTCAGGATGATCATAATGAACGTCTGGAAATTGAAGGCATCGTGGTCAACCAGTTTCAGGCTCAGGCAAAACTGCCGCGAGAAGTGGTACAGCAACTGAAAGATGAAGGTCTTCCGGTGCTGAACAGCATGTTGCCGCCCTCGGTGCTGATGAAAGAGTCGCATCAAAAAAATCAGCCATTAATTCACTTGGCAACTGATCATAAATTGACTCAGGCCTATCAATCATTGTTCAATGAGATAGAGCAGCATTAAGATCGAGTTAACTATGAAACTTGTGAAAATAAGCCTGGCGATCAGCATACTTAGCTTGTTGAGTGCCTGTGCAACGACGGTCAAACCGACCTATGTTTCACCGACCCATTATCAGACCCTCAACTGTCAGCAGCTTCAGGGTGAATACAACCGTATTCAGCAATATCTCGATAATGGTGTTGAGCCGCCTAAACGTACAGGTGTCGGCGTAGGGGTAGGCGTCGGTGGTGGCTGGGGCAGCCGTGGCGGTTGGGGCATTGGTCCGAGTGTATCAGTGAATATGGGACAGTCTTCCAATACCAAACGTACTGAAACGGCACGTCTACTGGGTGAACAGGAAGCTATTGTACAAGCTGCAAAATTTAAAGCTTGCCCAATTGTTGTCCGTCAAAACACCAATAAATAGCCATCTAGGTATCAAAAAAATGCTGACTTTAAGTTGGCATTTTTTCTATCTTGGAAGTGATTGGTCAAGTGACACAGTTCACAGTATTCACCAGAAAAAAATGACCGATGCGCATAAAATTTTGAAAGATCTCGTCTTGTGATCAGAACACGAGATTGGTTAAGGTAATCACCTTATCTGATATGTCTAACCACCATGATTGAAAACTGGCTCTTTGTTTTTGCAACAATAGCAGTGCTGATGATCCCTGGACCTGCCAATGCATTGGTGGCCAGTTCTGCCTATCAGCAGGGAACAGCCAAAACCAGTCTGTATATTCCCGTCATTCTGGTGGGGTATTTATATGCGATAAACGGGTGGGCTTTGCTGGTTCATCTGTTTTCACCGATCTGGCCCAGTTTTCAGGAACTGGTACATGTACTGAGCGCAATTGGTGTGGGCTGGATGACCTTTCATTTATTCAAAGCGCGGCAACTGGAACAATATAATCAGAGTCATCCTCAAATCCGTCCCTGGCAGATGTTTAAGGGAACCTTGAAAAATCCCAAAGCAGCGCTTCTGGCAACCGGAATCTTACCGCTCTCTACTTGGGAAAGTCCGAGTAACTTTGTTCTGATCTTTGCCATTTTTACTGGGATTGCCTTGCTGGTTGCGTTGTTCTGGATGATCTTCGGACAGGCGATTCTGGCGGGAGAGTCGGCAAAAAGAAAAGCCGACCTGATTTATAAAGGGTCGGCTCTGTTTTTACTGCTTTGTCTGGTGCCCTTGTTGATTAATTGGCTGGAGTAAATGTTTGCTCAACAGCTCTAGGCTTCTAGGCAATTTTATTTTTCTTGAGTTTCTGCTGAATAAAGCCAATCACACCTGGCATAACACTTAAAATAATGATGCCAAAAATCAGATGAGTGAAATTATCTTTGACGATTGGCATATTGCCGAATAGATAACCCAGGATCACAAATGAACTAATCCAGAGAAAGCCACCGATCATATTGTAAGTCAGGAAATATTTATAATTCATACTTCCCGCACCGGCAACAAAAGGTGCAAAGGTACGTGCAAAAGGAATGAAACGGGCAAAAATAATGGTTTTGCCGCCGTGTTTGACAAAGAACTGCTGGGTAGCCAGCAAATGTTTTTTATTAATAAAACGTGATTCAATCTCAAATACACGTGGTCCAATATATTTACCAATATGATAATTCAGGGTGTCGCCCAGCACTGCCGCAGTGAACAGTAGTGGAATCAGTACCCATGGATCCATAGCACCCGTTGAAGCCGCCAGCGCACCTGATGCAAATAACAGGCTGTCTCCCGGCAGGAACGGCATCACCACTAGTCCCGTTTCAACAAAAATAATCAGGAAAAGAATGCCATAAATCCAGATGCCGTAATTGGTAATGAATTCGAGCAGGTGATCATCAACGTGGAGGATAAAATCAAGCAGTTCCATAGGGAAAAAACAAGCGAAAAGGTGATCAAATCCTAACAGTCTGGGGCATGAAAGTCAGTACCGAAAAGGAAAATAATTGCCTGCTCATCCCTGATGGGTGAATTAAAAATTTATCTTACAAATTGGCGGTGAATTCCTGCAAAAACCGGCTTGGCATGAAAACGTCATTAAAATAAAAATTAAAAGGTGGCTCCCATGTTTAACCCTTAACGCCATCCAAGTGAAGACCGTAATAGAGGATAGAGGTAAGCGAAATAAACTTTCAATAGCCACTTAACTGGCCGATCTTAAAATGGTTGAAATCCAGATAGGGTGATAAATACGCTGAATTCTGTGGAGAGAAGGGAAGACTCCTCTGTTGAATCGAAAGCGTTATTCCATCTAAAAAAATAAACTGCTTAATTATTATGCTGATGGGAATAGTGTGCTTAAGCCTAATAAAAATGCTAGAATACGGCGCTTATCTTTCGTTTGCCTTTCATAGTTGTTTGTCATGACTACCAATACTCAAATTACTGAAGATCGTATCCTGATTCTGGATTTCGGTTCTCAATATAGTCAGCTCATCGCACGCCGTGTCCGTGAAGCTGGTGTATATTCTGAAATGTATGCCTATGACATGTCTGAAGAAGACATTCGCGCATTTAATCCAAACGGTATCATCTTGTCTGGTGGACCTGAAAGTGTTCACCTGGAAGGCAGCCCGCGTGCGCCGCAAGTGGTATTTGAGTTAGGTGTACCTGTACTGGGTATCTGTTATGGCTTGCAAACCATGTGTGAACAACTTGGCGGTAAAGTTGAGCCAGGTACTGTACATGAGTTCGGTTATGCAGAAGTGGATATCGTGGTACGTGACCAGCTGATTGGTCAGCTGCAAGACCGTGAAAACCAGCTGCATGTCTGGATGAGTCATGGTGACAAGGTTGCACGCATTCCAGAAGGCTTCCAGGTGACTGCAAGCACATCAAGCTGCCCGATTGCCATGGTGTCTGATGAAACCCGCCGTTTCTATGGGATCCAGTTCCACCCTGAAGTGACACATACTTCGAAAGGTGCAGAATTACTGTCTAACTTTGTACACCAGATTTGTGGTTGTCGTGGTCTGTGGACACCAGAACATATTATTGACCTGCGTGTAGAACAGCTTCGTGAACAGATTGGCGATGAAAAAGTATTGTTAGGTCTTTCAGGTGGTGTGGATTCATCAGTTGTAGCGGCACTTCTACACAAGGCAATTGGCGATCAGTTGACTTGTGTATTTGTAGACAACGGTCTGCTTCGTTTGAACGAAGGCGATCAAGTGATGCAGATGTTTGCAGACAACATGGGGATCCGCGTGATCCGTGCTGATGCTGAAGATCGTTTCCTTTCTGCATTGGCTGGAGAAGTTGATCCAGAGAAAAAACGTAAAATCATCGGTCGTGAATTTATTGAAGTCTTTGCTGAAGAAGCGCGTAAGCTCGATGGCGTAACCTTCCTTGCACAAGGTACGATTTATCCAGACGTGATTGAATCTGCTGCCAGCAAACAAGGTAAGGCACATGTCATCAAGTCGCACCACAACGTAGGTGGCTTGCCAGAAGATTTGGCATTTGACCTGGTTGAACCATTGCGTGACCTGTTTAAAGATGAAGTACGTAAATTAGGTACGACTCTAGGCTTGCCACACAGCATGATCTACCGTCATCCGTTCCCAGGTCCAGGCCTTGGTGTTCGTATCTTAGGTGAAGTGAAAAAAGAATATGCTGATATTCTTCGCCTTGCTGATGACATCTTCATGCAAGAACTTCGCGCAAGCGGCTGGTACGACAAAACTGCTCAAGCTTTTGCCGTATTCCAACCAGTGAAATCTGTGGGTGTGGTCGGTGATGGCCGTCGTTATGCATGGGTAATTGCACTTCGTGCAGTTGAAACCATCGACTTTATGACAGCGCGTTTTGCACATCTTCCATATGACCTGGTAGACCGTATTTCTACACGTATCATGAACGAAATTGCTGAAGTTTCTCGTGTGGTGTATGACGTTTCATCTAAGCCACCAGCAACAATTGAATGGGAGTAATTTAGGGATTTCAAGAAGCAACGCTTCTTGCCTAAATTATGCCAAGAGCTGTGCTCGCGGCAGTGTCTGACGGTTCAGATATATCCTTATAAAAAGAGCGCTTCGGCGCTCTTTTTTTATTATCTTTCAAATGACATTTAAACCGGTTTAACCTGCCAGTTTTGAAGTTCTCCAAGCAAGCTCTGATCCAGTTCAGGATCATAACATTCCACTCTGTTCCGACCATTGGCTTTAGCCTGATACAGGGCAATATCAGCCTGTTTAATCAGCGCCATTAAATCCGTTTCACTACTTTCCAGAATGGCCGCACCAATTGAAACGGTGAAATCAAGACGATGCCCATGTTCCAGATTGACCACAATATTCTCGATTTTGTATCTTAAACGCTCGGCAATTTTTAACGCATCATCCAGTGAAGTTTCAGGAAGGCATGCGATAAATTCTTCACCCCCATACCGTGCCAGCACATCATGGCGCCGCATTTCATTACGTGTGGTCTGCGCAATCATCTGGAGTACCTGATCTCCAACATCATGTCCATAATGGTCATTGATCTGCTTAAAATGATCGACATCAAAGACCAGCAAACTGATTGGAGCAGGCTGTTTAAGATTCTTTCGGATCAGCTGTTGCACCAGATATTTAAAACAGCGTCTATTATTCAGGCCTGGCAGCGAGTCAGTATGGGCGAGATTTTCAAAGGTCTGACGGTGATATTCATTCAGGGTGTGTTGCAGGAATACCAAACGGGATTTTAGTGTAGAGTTCCAGCTGATATATAAACTGAAAGTCAAAACCGGCATATAGATCAGGGAAAACAAGAACATCTGGTACAGGTTAGCTTGGGTATTGAAATACACACCGATATAAATCACCAGTGTAATCAGACCGGAATTAATCAGGCTAGGCCAGAAGCGGATCTGCACACATAAATTGGCCAGGACAATAAAGACCAGTGAAGCATATTGATAAATGAGCGTATGCGGACTTTCAGACTGATTCAGATTAAAAAACCAGATTGCACTTGCTCCGATAATCGAGGTCGGCAACAGCAGGTCAAATACAGGCAAATTCCGGTAAAAATGATACATCCAGATGGTTATCAGCACGATCACCAAGGTATAGCCTAGTTTGGTCAGAATGAGCAAATTCATAATGTCATTCAGTACCAGAATATCGGCAAGGGTGTAGGAGGCATATGCCACCTGTGCAAATAGGTTTACCTACAACAAATATTTTAGAGTGAGCTGTTTCTGATGCCTAAAGTAGGCAGGTTTTAAAGACCCAGGAATACGAACAAGAGGATCGTGAAGGGCATCCTGAAGCAGGAGGCGAGCTTCTTCTTCATATTTATCTGGCATATCGCCTTCCCACATTAAATCCAAAGAAATGAATAAGATGAATATTTATATTTGTATGAAAAATATTCTATTCTTTTAGAAATTATTTGAAAAGCATCACAAACAGATTTAGGCCTAATTCTTAAATTCTTGTCTAATAATCTTGATTTTGCTATCAGATTACAAAGCAGACCAAGACTGTTTCGCTTTATGATGAGCGCCAGACTGCTCCTGTTTATTCAAAGGTTTAAATACATTCCAGGGATTTGGAGAGAGCGGTTTAGTCGGTTGCAGCATATTAGGATGATAGACCCTAATCCGGTTTCTTCCCGCTTTCTTAGCTTCATAAAGCGCAATATCTGCATGCTTAATCAGGTCTTCAAGCTCCTGTTGCGGAGATTCAAGTTCAGCAATACCGATAGAAATCGTGAACTGGATTTTCTGGTCAGAATTGATGTGCATCACCTGCTTTTGAATCGAACAGCGAATCCGTTCTGCAATCATCAGGCAGTCCTGTAGCTGGGTATCTTCCAGCAAGGCAATAAATTCTTCTCCACCAAAACGTGCCAGTACATCGCTAGAGCGCATTTCTTTACGGGTAATTTCAGCAATCAGTTGTAGCACCCGGTCACCCACATCATGGCCATAATTGTCATTGATTCTCTTGAAATAATCGACATCAAACATCAATAGGCAGGTGCTGGCAGGCTTTGGCCATTGATGGATTGAACGTTCCGCCATATCCACAAAATGACGACGATTAAATAACTGCGTCAGATCATCAGTATGAGCAAGATTTTTTAAGGTTTGATAGTTCCATTCATCCAGCAAAGTGCGTAAAAAAGAGCGCCGTATGTTGATGATATTATTCCAGTTGATATAAATACTAAACGCCCAGAGAGGCGTGAAAACAACGGCGAAAATAAAGGCCTGCGATAGACTCATGAGATGAGTCACCCCAATCATGATAAACAGGGCGATAAAAATAGAACAATACAGCGCACCCTTAAACTCGGTCTGTACACAGAGATTGGTAATTAAAACAAAGATCGCAGAGGCATAGATATAAGTTGACACATGCGGGCTACTCGACAGCAGGAGCAGGCTAATCCAGGTCGCTGCAGCCACAGTCGTGCCCACAGGCAAAATCATGTCCAGAACCCGGATATTCTTTTGATGCTTAAACAGGTAATAGCAGCAAAACATGACAGCAATGACCAGTGATACCCGGATCAGGCCAGACAGGAAAAACATGTCAGGAATAATAAAAATATCGGCAAAGAAATACAGCAAAAAGGCGATCTGCGCCATGTAATTAATCTGGCGAAGATTTTGATGACGATGCACATAAAGATAGTTATAAAAGTACTGCTGGAATTGCGCAGGAATAGGTGCAGCGCGATGTACAAGCGCATCTTCAATTAACTGGCGATTTTGCAGATCACATTCGGCCAACTTTAATGATCTATCTGTGGTCGAGTTTTGAAAAGACATATTCGCCGTTGAATATATATTTTCATTCGAGGATGACATGTCCTGATCCAATCTTATTTTTATTGGGTCCTATTATGGACCAAATGAATAAAAAAAAATCTCCCTAGAATCAGGGGGTAGTACGAATTTTAAAAAGAAAACGTAACAAAATTTTTGTTTTGTAAATATGAAGCTATACGGATCACATTTTTATAGATTGCTGATTTTAATCATTTATATCAATAAAAATAGGCGTTTCACGTGAAACATGAGTATGATGAATAAGTTGATTTAAACGAACTGATGTAAGGTGCTTGAATGATTATATGATTCATCACCAAGATCTTGATTACAGGATTTGGAAGAATGAAGCCTTTAAGCATTTGAACTGTTCTGATGAGTAGCACATTTTATACGTATCGAAATATTTCTAAAGATAGATTTTGTGGGTAGACGCGGTACATTGTTCTATGAGGTAGACATCTTATGATGATCAGGGAAAGATGTCTTGATGCAGCATATAGCCAGAATGAACTTGCCGAGGTCAGCTCAACCATGTCGAATAATAATGATATTGAACTGTCAAATTCAGATGATTGTGAAAAGTATATCAATCAGTTCATACAGGAAGTTCCTTTACGGCGTGCGGAAATCGGGCAGGGAACTGTCATTAAACGCGCTTTACCGAGTCGGTATAAACGCATGATTGGTGCCTGGTGTTTTCTGGATCATGCCGGTCCCACTCAATTTCCTCAGGGAGATGGCCTGGATATCGGACCGCATCCGCATATTGGCCTGCAAACTTTTACCTGGATGATTGAAGGCACCATGATGCACAGTGACAGCTTGGGTAACCGGCAATTGATCCGGCCGAAACAGGTCAATCTGATGACTTCAGGCTATGGCATTTCGCATACAGAGGTTTCACCGGAAACTGAAACCAAGATGCATGCAGCACAGCTCTGGATCGCCCTACCTGATGACAAGATCAATATGGCTCCCGCGTTTGATCATTATCCGGAATTACCTGTGATCGAAGAACAAAGCATTCAATGTACGGTCCTGGTCGGGGAATTCCTAAATACACAATCCCCGGTTAAAGTGCATACCGAACTTTTGGGGGTGGATCTATTTGCTGCTGAAAGTACCCGTGCCCATTTGAGTTTAGATCCAAGATTTGAATATGGCTTTATGGCCCTTGAGGGTCTGGCAAGTATTAATGGGCATGAACTGACTGAAGATAATATGGTGATTCTTGAGCCGGGATTACAGTATGTAGATGTCGAAATTCATGCGGGTGGGCGAATCTTGCTGATTGGTGGAGAGCCATTTGAAAGCCCTATTTTATTATGGTGGAATCTGGTTGGTCGTGATGTGGAAGAACTGAAGCTGGCCCGTGAACAGTGGATGATGGGGCACCCGCGTTTTGGCACCATTCCAAGCTATGATGGGCCGCGTATGGAAGCACCAGCATTTCCGGAACATATGCGTGCTTCTCGATAAATCTTTCATATAACTATAAGAACAAAGGATCAGTATGGCCCGTATCGCACTTGCCAAAATACAGAGCTTAACCATACCGTGGCAGGGAGAAATCAGTCATGGTCAGCATCATTATCTAACCGATAAACCGGAATCCTTCGGTGGGCAGGATGCAGGTCCTGCACCTTATGATCTGCTTTTAGGCAGTCTGATCTCTTGCACCATGATTACGTTGCGCATGTATGCCAAACATAAGGACATTGAACTGGGCGACTTTCAGGTTGAAGCAGAATTCTTTGCCAATAAAGAAGGACAGGAATGGATTGAACGACGCTTAAGTTTCGATATTACTCATGATTCGGCTTTGCAGCAGAAAATTCTGGAGATTTGTGCCAAAACCCCGGTGACCAAAACCCTGTTACGCAGTCTGGAGATCCGCACTAGCCTGATTTAAGCTAAAAGAGAGTACGCTATATCCGGTAGGGAAAATGTAAGTAGACTGATAAACTCTTTAGTTAGAGCCAGACTTTTTGCTATGCTCACGCAGTAATAACAATAAAATCATGAGTCTAATATGCGTGTTTTACATCATCTCGAACAATCAAGATCATTTCGAATCATGTGGGCCTTGGAAGAGCTGGAACTTGATTATGAGATCAAGTATTACAAACGCCTGCCTAACTATTCTGCTCCGCCTGCTTTGAAACAGGTTCATCCTCTGGGTAAAGCCCCGATTCTGGAAGATCAGAATCTGGTACTGGCTGAGTCTGCCGCCATTCTGGAGTATCTCCAAGAAACCTATGATTCGACCCATCAGTTTCAGCCGATCAGTGCCGAGAACAAGGCGCAATACCGCTACTGGATGCATTATGCAGAAGGGTCTTTGATGCCTTTGCTGGTCATGCAACTGGTGATGACTAAAGTTCCTGAGCAAGTGCCATTTTTAGTTCGTCCGGTTGCTAAAACAATTTGTGAAGGAGTGAAAAAGCAGTTTGTACAAAGCCGTCTAAAAGACCATATCCAGTTTCTGGAAGATCATTTAAGCCAGCATGAATATTTTGCCGGTCGTTTCAGTTTTGCGGATATCCAGATGAGCTTCCCACTTGAAGCCATGCAAAGCCGTACCGGTAAAAGCTATCCGGCGATTCAAGCCTATCTGGAACGGATCTCGCATCGTGCGGCTTATTTCCGGGCCTTATCCAAGGAGCAGGCATTAAAGTCTTAAAGCCTTCGCTAAAAAAGAAAAGGTGCGATTTGCACCTTTTTTTATTTTTGAATCAGTCTGGGAAACTGAGACGTTCTTTAGGGAAAATCACCTTAAAGGTGGATCCCTGATTTTCATGGGAATCAATTTCGAGCTGAGCCTGATGTTGCATCAGTACATGCTTCACAATCGCCAGACCCAGTCCTGTGCCACCAGTACGGCGGCTACGGTCAGAATCTACCCGGTAGAAACGTTCAGTCAAGCGAGGCAAGTGTTTAGGATCAATCCCAATTCCGGTATCTTCTACGACAAAATAGGCCGATTCACCATCATCATGCCAGCCCATGGTGACAGTTCCACCTTTAGGCGTGTACTTGATAGCATTGGTAATCAGGTTACTGAAGGCACTGGCAATTTCCATATCTGAGCCGATCAGGTCACAGTGACTGTCAATATCCAGATTTAGGGTATGGCCATAATCCACGTTATAGGCTTGCGCATCATCAAACAGCTGGTTCATCAGATTCGGCATATCAATAATCTGGTTCTTGGCAATATTCTTGTCATTTTCCAGACGGGATAGCAGCAACAGGTCATTCACTAGTGCATTCATGCGACGAGTCTGGGACTGCATCTGGTCAAAGGCGCGTTTCCAGCGCGGGCTAATATCTTCCTGATCGGTAAAGGTTTCGATATAACCACTGAGCACAGTTAACGGCGTACGCAGTTCGTGCGAAATATTATCGACGAAGTCCTTACGCATCTGTTCCAGATTATGCATCCGGGTCACATCATAAGCGACCAGTAAGCGGCTTTCACCGCCAAAACGGGTCATTTTGATTTGCACATAATGATCTTCGAATATCGAAGACTTCATTTTAAGGCCATCAGGTGCATCATCAATATGATGATAGTAATCAATGAAATTTGGCTGACGTAACAAACTCAGGATATTGCGGCCGCGATCTTCCTGACCAATCCCCAGTAACCGTTCTGCCGCCGGATTCCACCATTCAATCTGCTGGTTTTCATCAATCAGTACCACAGCCTCTTGTAGGGCGACTAGCGAGGATTGAGCACGGTCAATCAGCTCGACCATTTCAGCCTGAACGACACGTTCCTGACGCTGGGCCCGATAGACATTGAACAGTAAAGCCCCCCAGATCCCGTTAATATTTGGCGGTACATCATAGGGACGGTTCGAGATCCATTCATTGACCAGGTAGAGTGAACGCAACTGTGTGCCAAAGAAGGCAACAAAGGCCAGAACGATACAGATCCAGAAATAGCCGATGCCTAGGCCAATACAACTGGCAATCACCAGGAAGAGAAGAAGGAGACGTAAATCTTGCTTGGCAAAATCCCATAGGCTGCTGTAACGGAGTCTTTTGTGCTCGTGTGACAGTTCGGGAACAGGATAGGGCTCATACATAAAACAAGATTTACCTAAAAACAATTAACCCAGTGCAACGTCGGTACGGGTCGAGAAACGGTAACCGGTGCCACGTACAGTCTGTACATAGCGGTCAGCGCCATAAGGTTCAAGCACCTTGCGTAGGCGACGGATATGCACATCAATAGTCCGGTCTTCAATATAGACGTTGCCACCCCAAACCTGATCCAGCAATTGCGCACGGGTATAAGCACGTTCCGGATGGGTCATGAAAAATGCCAAGAGACGATATTCAGTGGGTCCCATGTCCAGTATAGTACTGCCAAAATTCACGCGCTGACTGACCGGATCTAATACCAATCCGTTAGCATCAATGGATTTTTCACCGCTGAGGGCATTGGAACGACGCAGGACGGCTTTAATGCGTGAAACCAGCTCACGGGTCGAAAATGGCTTGGTCATATAGTCATCGGCACCGGCATCCAGTCCCTGAACCTTATGATCTTCTTCACCACGCGCGGTCAACATGATGACCGGAATTTCGGACAGGTTTTCATCACGTTTCAGACGACGACAGAGATCCACACCACTCACGCCACCTGGCATCATCCAGTCCAGCAAAATTAATGCTGGACGCTGGTCCACAATCATTTGATGAGCCTGCTTGGCATCTTCTGCCTGTAAACATTGAAAGCCCGCCATATCCAGAGCAGTATGGATCATTTCACGAATCGGCAGTTCGTCATCAACAATTAGAATGTAGTCATCTTTCACAGCGCAATACCCTATTTCATGCAAACGGTGGACCGTTTTATATTTATGACAGGCTTATTACAAAGATTAATTATGACAGTATCATTGCAGAATAGGTAGTTCCGGGGCCTTTCGCAAAGATTTGTCACAATTTAAACTGTTATTTTATAAGAGGGTCTTAATTCAAAATCTTGTAGATCACTGAGAGCTAGATCTACGTAGACCTTATCCTGATTTAAAAATTATCTAACCGGATCCGCCGGTTTTTCTGTACCCAAAGTATCTAGTAAAGCAAAGAATACCAGACTACAGGAAGACAGAATTTCTTCCAGTGACTGTTTAAAGCCGCTCATGACCCAACGAATGGCAATCTGGGTAACATAACCATTGAGTCCGGTCGAGACCAGGGAAATCTCTCTTTCAGAACGATTCAGGTTCGGCATCATCAGCATGACAAAGGCCTGAATCATACGGTCGAAACGGCCCATGGTTTCATGAATCGTGGCCTGATTATGCAGTTCTTGAACCAGCATCGCATCGATATAAATAATTCGTGCCATACCCGGATTGTCACGTAAGGTCGTCAGCAAGGCAGTCAGACCGGCTTCGATCATTTTCTTTGGATCAGAAGAAGCCTGCATCATGGCTTGCATGACATTCTGCTGTAACTGGTCAATCAGCTTGAGGAAAATAGTCTGGAACAGATGTTCGCTTTTCTTAAAGGATTCATAAAAATAACGTTCAGTCAGTTTGGCTTCGTTACAGATATCCTTCACAGTGACCGAAAAGAAACCATGACGACCATACGCCTCGATCCCGGCCTCAATCAGCTTTTCACGACGCGCCTGCTGACGCTCAGCCATGGAAAGTCCTTTAAACTGGCGTTCCTTACTTTTACTTGCTAGTTTTTGTCCTGAATTTACTACATCCGTCATAAAGACCATAGACTCATGTGCTTGAGATTTTAAGTATCTTATCAATAAATCCGGCTTTGACCTATGCTGAAATTCAAACCTGAAAATTGGCCCGTAGAGACATGCTGGAATTATTGACAATATGGATTGTCAAAACTATATTGAAACAGTGTGCTGTATCCCTATGCGACAGAAAAACAGGCTGTCATGGAAGGGCAGTGTTTTAATCAAGGAAATTCAATGAAAAATTTTAATAATAAGGTCGCGGCCATTACAGGTGCAGGTTCAGGTATCGGCCAGCAACTTGCGGTGCTTTTAGCAAAGCAGGGCTGTCATTTAGCTTTAAGCGATGTGAATGAACAGGGTCTGGCTAAAACAGTTGAGCTGTTGAAAGGTACTGATGTTCGTGTCACGACCAAAAAGGTTAATGTGGCTAATTTGGAAGAAATGCATGCTTGGGCCGCTGAGGTCGAGAAAGATCATGGCAGCGTGAATATGATCTTTAACAATGCTGGCGTGGCCCTTGGTTCTACCGTAGAAGGTGCCAGCTATGAAGAGCTGGAATGGATTGTAGGCATTAACTTCTGGGGCGTAGTTTATGGCACTAAAGAGTTTCTGCCTTTAATCAAGAAAACCGGTGATGGTCATGTCATCAATATTTCCAGTCTGTTTGGTTTAACTGCCCAGCCAACCCAGTCTGCTTATAATGCCACTAAATTCGCTGTGCGTGGTTTTACCGAATCCTTGCGTCAGGAACTGGATATGGAAAACTGCGGGGTAAGCGCACTCTGTGTACACCCAGGCGGAATCCGTACCAATATCGCCATTGCAGCGAAAATGAATGACAGTATTCGTAGTCTGGGAATGCACCCGGAAAAATCTGCACAGAATTTCAATAAGCTGCTGCGTTGCCCACCGGAAGAAGCAGCCCGTCAAATTCTGGAAGCGGTACAAAAAGATAAACGCCGTCTGCTGATTGGAAATGATGCCAAAGCGATTGATTTAATTCAGCGCCTTATGCCAACTGGCTATCAGAAAGTCACGGCTTTAGCTACCCGCCTCGGCAAGCAGAAGAAAAAGTCAGCTTAAAACACCCTGATCAAAGCCCGCGTAAGCGGGTTTTTTTATGCCCGAAAACTTAAGCAGCTAAAGTATTTTATAAATCAAAAATGGTGCATAAGAATGTCAATAAATTGACAGCGTTAGATAAGCCGATTCGGCATGATGATTTTACAGACCGAAGGTCGACATAATTATAGATAGAGGAAATGATCATGGCTTATGAATACAAACACATCCAGGTTCAACCAATTGGTGGCCGTATCGGCGCTGAAATCCAGGGCATAAAACTGTCAGCGGATTTGGCTGATGAAGTGGTGAATGAAATCAATCAGGCATTATTGCAGCATAAAGCGATCTTCTTTAAAGATCAGCAACATCTGGATGATGTCGCTCAAGAAGCCTTTGCAGCACGTTTAGGCACGCCGTTAAATCACCCGACTGTGCCGGTAAAAGATGGCTCTGCACATATTCTGGAAATTGATTCACGTGGTGCACGTGCAGACAGCTGGCATACGGACATCAGCTTTATTGATGCTTATCCAAAAGCTTCTATTCTTCGTAGCGTGGTTGCACCCGCAGTAGGTGGCAATACCGTATGGGCAAATACAACCGCTGCCTACAATGATTTACCTGAAGAACTGAAAACACTGGCGGATAGCTTGCGTGCGATTCACAGCAACAACTTTGACTATGCTGCAAAAGTCAGTGTTCCAAAAGAAGCTTTGGAAAAATATAAAAACTACTTCAATTCAACTGAATATGAAACTGAACATCCATTAGTACGCGTTCATCCTGAAACAGGTGAAAAAACCTTGTTATTGGGCCATTTCTTTAAGAGCTTCGTCGGTTATAGCTCAAGTGAATCACGCCGTTTATTCGACCTGTTCCAAAGTTATGTAGAGAAGCTGGAAAATATTGTCAGCTGGCGCTGGAGTGCAGGTGATGTGGCGATCTGGGATAACCGTGCAACGCAACACCGTGCGATTAATGATTATGGTGACCAGCACCGTGTAGTACGCCGTGTAACTTTAGAGGGTGATGTGCCAGTCGGTGTGGATGGCCGTCCAAGCCGTGAACTGCGTAAAGATGTCAAGCAGGACATTAGCAACTTCCGCTATAACAGCGAAGACGGTATTTATGAAAAAGTTTCATAAGTAATTCTTATTCAATTGGAAACTTTGCATATAAATAGCTAAAGAATCAAGAATAAATGATTCGCCAGTCATTAATGATCCATCTAATATTTAAATAAAATATAGGGTGGATCATTTTATGAAAATTCATACTGCAAAAAATAATGTGGATTATGACATATTAAAAAATATATTTAAAAATATCTCTGAGGATAAGCTGGATTATATTTTAAAATATTCAACGATTCGAAAATATCAAAAAGGCGATTTGATATTAAATAAAGAAAATTGCCATACTGCTTTATATATATTGCTTGATGGGATTATCCAGATTGGATATTTAAGCCCATCAGGTCGTTTTCATGCCTTTAATTATTTCTCGGAAAAGCATCTGATTAACCTGCTTCCTTGCCTCAATACACAAGTGATTGATTATGATTATTATGCTTTTAATCAGGTCAAGGTCCTGCAAATTCCACAGCATATATTTATAGAAGAAATAAATGATAACAATCACTTAAAGCAGGATGCTTTAAATATTCTCAGCCGTCGGATGCAATATCTGATCCAGCAGGTTAAATTCCTGCAAGTCGCTAATTTACATCAAAAAGTATGCAAGGTTTTGCATGACCTTTCGATTCAGTACGGTCGATCTCATCCTCTGGGAACTGAAATTAAACTCAAGATCTCCCAGCATGATTTAGCAGATTTACTCTCTGCTTCACGCCAAACCATTAATAAAGAAATAAAGAATCTGGCCAGTCAAAATATTCTAGATTGGCAATATGAAAATATCGTGATTAAAAACAAAGAATATTTAAATTATCAGATTAACTGGATTTAAAATAATATTTTTGGATTTTATAAAATAATATATCAAAATCTATTTATATTATTTTTCTGCATATTAAAAATCATGCATATTAATTCCAACCAAAACAACAGGAATTAATAATGACAATTCAATCTATTAATGTGCGTAACCAGTTAAAAGGTACTATTCAGGAAATTGTAAAAGGTGATGTGGTTTCTGAAGTCGATGTGGTGACTGCTTCAGGTATTTTCACTTCGGTAATTACGACACGTTCTGTAGAAGAGCTGGATTTGCAGATAGGAAGTCAGGTGATTGTACTGATCAAATCGACTGATGTTTCACTGGCAAAACTGTAGGTGTGTCGATTGTATGAAGCAATATTTTAAACAAGGGGCAACGGTACTGACTCTGCTAAGCGCGAGTATTGGCTTAACGCATGCAGATGCGGAGGTAGGTCAGTTACAACAACAGGTCAGTCAACTCGAGCAGTCATTAAAACAATTAAAAACCCAGTTAGCGCAGATTCAGAATCAGAACGAAGCCGTTACAGAAGCCACTACTGCTGATGAGGCTGAACTATCTGCTGATGCAGAAACTGAATCTGATGATGACCAAAGCTTTGTGACACGTGCCGAGTTGCAAGGTCTGCAAAGCGATCTGGAAAACTATAAATATCAGGTACAACGTGACCGCGATACCAAAACGGCATTATCAACACGTCAACTGCTGATTAATGGAGTCGTGCAGGCCAAAGCTTCTTATATCGATGAAGCACAGCGCACTCCACCTACGGGTACCAATACCGGGATGGCAGTTCAAGACCGCCACTCTTCGTTTGATTTAGGTGCAGTCCAAATTGGTTTTATTGGCAATCTGTACAAAGACTATGAAGAAGGCAAAAACCTGGATTTCAATCTGCGTTTTGGTACTTCTCCACAGACAGGAACCAATAATAGTTATCTGAACTTATTGGATGCGCAACTGACTTATCACGTATTGCCAACCTTAAGTGCCGACACGGGGCGCTTGAGCGTTACTTTAGGTCAGCAACTGTTACCATTTGGCCAGGAAGTTCAGGCCACTGAAGACCTAAAACCTACCATTAACAATGCCTTGTTCAGTTTGCCGGGCCTAGGTTATGGACTGGCACTGCGTGAAGTCGGCTTGATTGTACGTGGGGATGCCTTACCAACCGTGGACTATGGATATAACTATCGCTCGCCAATGATTAGCTATGCCTTTGGTCTGGTGAATGGTAATGGAGCCAATAAATCGGATGACAATGATGACAAAAACTTTATTGGACGTCTGCGTTATACCTTGCCTGCGGAATATAACTCATGGCTGCGTGAACTGAGTTTTGGTCTGTCCTGGTATCAAGGCAAGAGCAATCTATTTGAAATTGATGGTACCAGCGCGGCCTTTGCTGGTAAGGGCGATGTGCTGCGTAAAGGCTTCGATATTTACTATAACCACCATCCATTCGGTGTGACCTATGAATATGTACAAGGTGAAGATGACACCTACATTTCACAAACTGCACAGACCTATAAGCGTGAAAGTGAGTCGCACACAGGTACCTTGTTCTGGAACTTTGGTGAGCAGTTTGTCAAAGGATTCCGTAATCAGGGCCGTTATGACGACTGGTGGCCAAAGTCTTACCAGGCCTTCTATCGCTACGACACCATTGATCGTGACAAGAATTTAGCCGATCAAACTGTTGATATTCACAGTCTGGGCCTGAATGCATTCTTTGCGGAAACCACCAAGTTTCAGATCAACCTGAACCATGTCAACAATGACATTACAAACAAGAGCTATAACGAACTGGTCGCACAATTCCAGTACGGATTCTAATTTTATATTTTGAGGAATTTTCACATGTTTAAATGGTCAAAAGTATTATTTGCTGGCCTTCTCTCTACAGCAACACTGCTGCCAGCGATTCAGACCTCTGCCGCAGAGGCGAAACCCAGCGTGATCCGTTTTGCTTCGCCGATGGTCGGTACAGGTAATCGCCCTGTAGGTTATGGTAATTACTATGCGACTGCACAGACCTTGGGTTTATTTGAAAAAGAATTCCAGAAAGATGGCATCAAAGTACAATGGAATAACTTTAAAGGAGCGGGTCCTGCGATTAATGAATCTTATGCGAATGGTCTGGTCGATATTACCTGGATTGGTGATTTGCCTGGACTGATTGGCAAAGCCAGTCGTCTGGACACTAAACTGGTCGCCATGGCTGGCTCACAGGATAATACTTATCTGGTGGTAGCACCGGGTTCTCCGGCTAAATCGATTGCTGATTTAAAAGGGAAACGAATAGGCTTCTTTAAAGGAACCAATCTGCATTTATCGATTATTAATGTGGTCAAAAAATACGGATTCAGTGAGAAAGACTTCCGTTTTGTCAACATGGATGGCCCAGTGGCGTATTCCGCTTTAGCCAGTGGTGATATTGATGCAATCTGGAGCAGTAGCTATATTTTTCCTGTAGTCGATCGCGGTATTGCCAAGATTATTTATAGTACCAAAAATGAACCTGATCTCTATAAAACCTCAGGCTATGTACTGGTGAATTCCAAGTTTGAGCAAAAATATCCTGAAGTGGTTCAGCGTGTAGTGAATGTTTTGGTCAAACAAGCGGCTTGGGAAAGCAAGCCCGCTAATAAAGATGCCCTGTTTAAACTCTGGGCAAAATCTGGAATATCGTATAGCAACATCAATAAAGCCCATATTGGGGTAGATCTGAAACGTCATAGTGCCCCGATTTTTGATGCCTATAACGTGTCACTCATTAAGCAGAAGCTTAAAGCGGGTCAAGATTTGAAACTGATTCGCGGTAATGTCGATGTGGATAAATGGATTGAGCCGAAGTATGTCAATAATGCTCTAAAAACACTGAATTTACAGAATTATTGGAAACCTCTCAATGCCAATGGGCAATAACCATCATGCCCTTGAGGAGGTTGAGTGATGTTACAGGAAATCGAGCTTGAAACAGCCAAGACACCGACACAGGACAATGCTGCATCCAGATTGAACCGAAAAAGTATTCTGAATTTTTTAAAACAGAATCAGGTGTTCATATGGGGAATCGGAATCATTTTCCCCATCGCGCTGCTCTATCTGTGGCATGTGTCGGTAGAACGGAACTGGGTGAACCCTTTATTGCTTCCTGCACCTGAACTGGTCTGGGTGGCCTTGAAAGATCTGTATCAAACCGGCGAACTGTGGAGCAATCTGAGTGTCAGCCTGAGCCGGATTGGCTACGGGTTCAGTGCCGGCATTGTACTGGCACTGGTCTTAGGTCTGACTATGGGGCTGTCACGTCGAGCAGAAGCCTATATCTGGCCCACATTCAAAGCCATTAATCTGGTACCCGTGATCGGCTGGATTCCACTGTTAATTTTACTGGTCGGGATTGATGAAGCCCTCAAGATTATTCTGATTGCTAAAGCCGCGCTGGTACCGATGACGATCAATGTATTTAAAGGCGTGCGCAATATTCCACAGCAATTGACCGAAGTCGCGGAAGTTTATCAGTTGAGCACCTGGTCCAGATTTAAAAATGTGGTTCTGCCGGGTGCTTTTATCAGTTTTATCGGTGGTCTGCGTTTATCTCTGGCAAGTTCATGGGGCGCTCTGGTTGCAGTAGAACTGCTAGCTTCAAGTGAAGGGATCGGCTATGTGATGGTCTATGGCCGTCAGATTTTCCAGCTCGATGTGGTGATGGCAACTGTAGTGGTGATTGGACTGGTGGGATTTGGCTTTGACGTCATTATCCGCCTCATACAAAAACAGTTCCGTGGCTGGGATCAGGCTAGATAGAGAGAATATCATGAAAAAAATAGATTATCGCGGCTGGGTCATTCCTCTGGTTCTGTGGGTTGCCTGGTTGATCGTGACCGCAAAACAATGGATTGATCCTGCTTTACTGGCGCCGCCAGCTGCTGTATGGCAGGCCTTTGTAGAAAGCTGGCAGGCAGGCGAGGTGACAGAAAACATTATCGCCAGCCTACTTCGCAACACGGCAGGGTTTATTGCCGGTGGAGTGATGGGTGCAGTGCTGGGTTTGGCCCTGGGTCTAAACGTCTGGCTGGATCGAATCTTTTCTCCAACACTGAATGCCATCAAGCATGTAGCTGTATTTGCCTGGATTCCACTGATGATCATGTGGTTTGGACATGGTGAAGTTTCAAAAGTGATTTTTATTGCCTTGGTGGTGTTCTATCCGGTGTTCTTTAATACCTATGACGGGGTCAAGAATGTGCCGGTCAAAATTAAGGAAGTGGCGCAGATTTTCCAGCTCAGTCCGGTACGTACTTTTTTTAAAGTGATTTTACCCGCAGCAGCCCCAAGTATTTTTGCCGGTTTGAATATTGCGCTGGTATTTTCATGGGTGGCGACTGTGGGCGCGGAGTATTTTTTTGTGTCCTCGGTTGGCGTGGTCAATCCAATCATGGACGGACAGAACCTGTTCCAGATGGAAGTGGTGCTATATGGCATGGCCATTATTGCGATTGTCGGGCTGTTATTTTCCAAGGCAGCACAATTCTTTGAAAACTATAACTTACGCTGGCGTCAGGCGGCCAATAAATAAAAGATGTGAGATAACAACATGAATCAACAGGTGAATATTAAGGGTCATGTCGAGATCCAGAAACTCGACAAGTTCTTCCCTAAAGATGGGGAAGAGTTACAGGTTTTAGATCAGATTAATTTGAATATCCAGCCAGGCGAGTTCATTAGTATTGTCGGTAATAGTGGCTGTGGTAAATCAACCTTATTGCGGCTTTTGGTGGGCCTTGATGCCGAGTTTCAAGGCAGTATTTTGATTGATGGCAAACCGATTCAGGGCACCAGTCTGGATCGCGGTATTGTGTTTCAGGATCACCGTTTGTTCCCTTGGCTGAGTGTCGAGCAGAATGTAGCTTTAGCGCTGGAAAAATCAGGCCTGAGCAAAGCCGAAAAGCAGGAACTCATTGATTATCATCTGGAACTGGTGCAATTGAGCCAGTTTAAAACTGCCTATCCAAGTCAGCTGTCTGGGGGGATGAGCCAGCGTGTGGCAATTGCGCGTAGTCTGGTGAATCGTCCACAAATTTTATTACTGGATGAACCTTTTGGTGCCTTGGATGCCTTGACTCGGGCCAACTTGCAACAGGAATTACAGCGGATCTGGCAGTCGGAAAAGATCACCTCTATTCTGGTCACCCATGATGTAGAAGAGGCGGTATTGTTAGGTGATCGGGTAGTGGTAATGCAACCGCATCCGGGACGAATCAAACGTATTGTGAAAGTGGATCTGGAACGTCCGCGTAAACGTGAAGACTACCGTCTGGCGGCCATTAAAAATGACATCTTGCTTGACTTCCAGGATCAGGTCGAGCTTGTGCCGCATGAATTAGAACAATATAAATTGGCCTGGTAAGCAGAGCCATTTGAATACCCGCATTCGCGGGTTTTTTATTGCCCTAAGCATTGTTGCGATTTGGTTGTTCGGAATATTTTAAATAACGTTTTCTAGAAGAAAAAATTTTAAGTTATTGAAATATATAATTTTATATCTAACTATTAAAATCTATACATGCTTTTGATAACCAAATAAAAAATCAAGATAACTCCTTACCCTAAACTCTTTTATAGTCAAAAGAGTCCTATTTTCAGCAGATCTAAAAGAGACAGAAATTTATCCAAGTTCATAAACAGGATAGATCCAGTCTAGAACAATCATTAAATATGTATTGCAGCAAAAGGTGAGGAAAAATGACGGAGCACTCTCAATGTAGAATCACGATTCAAAATTTATATAAAAGTTATAGCACCGCACCAGATCAGCAGACCCAAGTCCTCGAAGATATTAATCTGGATATTCATGCAGGTGATTTTGTCAGTGTGATAGGGCATGCTGGCTGCGGTAAATCCACATTGTTACGCTTACTGAAGGGCTTAGAGCAGCATCAACAGGGACAGATTCTGATTCAGGGAAAACAGCCAGCTGAACATCTTCCAAATCTCAGTATTGTCTATCAGGATCATCGACTGTTTAACTGGCTCAGTGTGACGGAAAATATCCGCATGGCCTTACATCAAATCCCTTTAAGCAAAGAAGAGGAAAACCGAAGAATTCAGGAACAGCTGGAATTGCTGCAACTGACGCCGTTTAAGGATGCTTATCCATCGCACTTGTCTGCTGGCATGAATCTGAAAGTGGCAATTGCCAAAAGTCTGGTTACTCAACCGGATATTTTATTATTAGATGATCCTTTTGCTGGACTGGACGCGCTAATGCATCATCATCTGCATGAAGAATTACAGCGAATCTGGAAAGCCAAAAAAATTACCGTGATTTTAGCAACCAAAGATATTGCTGAGGCCTTATTGCTGAGCAATTCGGTAGCCGTGATGCAGGCTAATCCTGGGCGAATCGAACAGGTTTTAAAAGTGCCCTTATCTTATCCACGCAAGCACCAGAATACACGTTTACAGCAGTTAAAAAAAGAAATTCTAAAAGTATTAAATTTCTCAATCGTGAAGGATCAACAGCTGCTACTTACAAGCTCTGGTCAGTTTTGCTGGTAGGCTAGGGTCTTCATTCATTTTAAATTAAACAGAAATCAACAGCGACACAACCTCGCCCATAGTTGTCATTTCCACTAGCACCAATTACCCCAGTGCTTAACTTAAAGAAATAAAAAATGCCCTATCGGGCATTTTTTATAATGGATGGTTTAAGAGGCAACCGCAGTATTTTGTTGCGTAATCACATACTGATTTTCTGGCCGTTTCAGTCCTAAGTTTTCACGCAGAGTTGTGCCTTCATATTCGGTCCGGAACAGGCCACGGCGTTGTAGCTCGGGTACGATGAAATCGACAAAGTCATTCAGACCGGCAGGTGTCGTTGGTGGCAAGACATTGAAACCATCAGCTGCTTCATTTTCGAACCATTCCTGTAGTTGGTCGACTACCTGTGCAGGTGTTCCGATCAGCGTCCAGTGACCGCGAGCAGAGGCAATATATTCATATAGCTGGCGAATGCTGAAGTGATGCTTCGCTGCAATTTCGAACATCATTTGCTGACGGCTAGACTTGATCTCAATATCTTTGAGAGGAAATGGGGCATCCAAATCATAGTTTGAAAGATCAATATCACCTGCCAGACCAGACAGTAAGCCCAAACCGACATCTGGATGAATCAGACTGTTCAGTAATTCATATTTTTCTTTGGCTTCCTGTTCGGTTTTAGCCACAAAGACAGAAACCCCCGGCATTACTTTTAGATCATCCGGATGACGGCCATATTTAGCCAGACGACTTTTGACATCACGATAGAAGGCTTGGGCATCAGACAGGCTTTGCTGGGCAGTAAAAATCACTTCGGCATATTTGGCGGCCAGCTCACGTCCATCTTCAGACTGACCTGCCTGAACAATCACTGGATAGCCCTGTGGCGGACGAGGGACATTCAGTGCACTCTGGACATTAAAATATTTGCCGCTATGCAGTGGTTCGTGCTGTTTAGATGCCTCAAAGAAATGACCGTTTTCTTTGTCATAGAGGAATGCATCATCTTCCCAGGAGTCCCAGAGCTTCTGTACAACTTCAATAAATTCATCCGCGCGTTCATAACGGACTTTGGCATCCGGATGTGCACTAAAACCAAAGTTCCGCGCGGTTTCAGCAGAAATAGTGGTCACGACATTCCATGCGGTACGACCCTTACTGATATGGTCTAAAGAGGCATATTTTCGTGCCAACAGATACGGTTCTTCATAGGTGGTAGAAGCAGTTGCAATAAAACCAATATTTTGGGTGACGGCTGAAATCGCTGCGAATAAGGTGACGGGTTCAAAGCCCACAACTTTATCGCTATAACCGATATTCTTATTATGTTTGGAAGCGCCATGACTCCAGTTGACTGCCAGACCATCTGCAAGGAAATAGGCATCAAACAGGCCGCGTTCAGCAGTTTTTGCTAATTCAATCGCATAATCAATGCTTAAATGATCCTGAGGACGAGATTCAGGATGGCGCCAACCTGCCGCATGTTGCGAAGTCGTTGGAATAAAAGCACCCAGTTTAATTTGTCGTTTAGCCATGAGAAGACCTTGTGTTTTTATACAATACACTGCTTATAACAAGGATCTTCATGCCTGAAAAATATAATAAAAATGAATCCATATAAAAAATATGGATTAAGCAGGAAATACGCTCTTTAGAGGTGGTTTACTAAGGTTTATCCAGTAGTTCAGGCCGGAAGATTAAACCAGTGCCTCGATGGTCTTTTTCTTCCAGATAAACTGGTAATACAAGCCTTGCATAATACAAAGACAGACAAAGGCAAGGGCATAGCCATACCAGATCCCTTGTAAACCCCACCAGCGGCTGAACATATAGGCAGCCGGTACTTCAATTCCAATAATGGCAATGATATTGATCAACATCGGGACTGTCACTGTGCCACTGGCCCGCATGATCGAAGCAAAAATTGCACTAGCACCAAAGAACAAAATCGACCATAGGACAATGAAGAGAAGTTGCTGACCCAATACCACGACCTGCGGATCAGTGATAAATAGTGCCATCAGATATTTAGAAAACAGATAAGCCAGAATCACCAGACTACCTGTGAACAAGATATTCATACTTAAGGCAGTTCGGGTCACTTTATTGAGCAAATCATTTTTACCAGCACCAATGGCCTGTGCCCCAAAGACGGAAGCCGCAATGGCAATAGAAAGGGCAGGGAACTGAATATAATTCAGCACCTGATTCACGGCACCATAGGCCGCCGTCGCTTCTGCACCATAACGGTTGACCAGACCTACAATGACCAGACCAGCGACTGAAGTTGTGACCATTTGAACCCCGGTTGGAATACCTAAGCGCAGGATAATCTTGCTGAGCTGGGGCTGATGACGGATATCTTTGATCAACGCCCAGTCTGGTCTTAGAGGATGACGCTTATAATTTAAATAGAGAATGAGAAATAACAGAACAGCCAAGTTGCCCAGAATGGTTGCAATTGCTGGAGAGATGACCCCCATCTTAGGAAAACCAAAATAACCCGCGATCAGGACCGGTGTCACTACCAAGCCCACACCAATCGTTAGGACAGAGGCAAACAGTGGCGTAGTACTGTCTCCAACCCCGCGTAAAATTGAAGTATAAATAATATAAATAAAAATCAGAGGACTACCGGCCAGCATCCATTGCACATAAGGCAAAGACAGGTGCATCACATTCGGATCTGTACCTAATAATTGCAGGATATTTTCAGCAAAAAATACACCCAATAGGGCAATCAGGCTGCCACCAATCAGTGTCATAAACAGGGTAGAGCCAACTACACAGCGCACTTTTTCCAGGTTTCTGGCACCCCAAGCTTGTCCTACCAGAACCGTAGAACCTGCAGAGAGACCAATCACAAAAGCCATCAGACAGAACAGAATCGGGAAAAATACTGCCACAGCGGCAATTGCTTGCACGCCGAGCATTTGCCCGACAAAAACAGTATTAATCGTACCGGACAGGCTTTGCAGGATGTTGGTAACGACCAGCGGTAACAGGAAAATAAAAAATGTTTTCCATAAATTCTGCTGGTGAACCAATGCTTGCTGTGCCATATGACATCCTGTTCTTGATTTTTCATATATTTATCAGGACTAAATTATCCTTGATCCGCATCAAGAACGCCTTAGCTTTTCAGTAACCAATAAGTCTATTTTTTTAAACTTTGGAAAGAATCTGTGCCGCTTCTATTAAGGTTTCATCTTTTTTGGCGAAGCAGAAGCGTAATAAGTGTAAATCTTTAGGCGGCTCCTGATAAAACGCTGATACCGGAATCGCTACAATGCCATGCTGTTCAGCCAGATAGTGACACATCGACAGTGCATCCAGATCAGGACGAATTTCACTGTAATCCAGATTCTGGAAATAGGTACCTTGAGACGGCGTCCAGTGAAAATGGGAATCTGTCAGTGCATGATTAAACAGGTCCCGTTTGGTCTGATAAAAACCGGACAGCTCATGGATATGTTCAGAATGTAGCTGCATATATTCAGTCAAAGCCACCTGAATTGGCGTTACACCACAGAAGCTGACAAACTGGTAAATCTGTCTGAACATCTGCATTAAGGCTGGCGGTGCAACACAGAAACCAGTTTTCCAGCCGGTCACATGAAAGGTTTTACCAAAAGAACCAATCACAAAACTGCGTTCACGGAGTTCCGGAAATGATGCTGCGGAATGATGGCGAACTTCATCAAATACCAGATGTTCATAAACTTCATCGGACAGAACCACGATATTACGATCACGAATCAGTTCAATCAGCTGTTGCCAGTCTTGCTCTGTCCATACCGTTCCGGTGGGATTATGCGGCGTATTCACTACAATCATGCGGGTATGGTCATTGATCGCATCTTTGACCTTATTCCAGTCTACAGAAAAACCAGGATATTCCAGAGCGATATGTACCGGTTTGGCACCGACCAGCTTCACGCTTGGCGCATAGCTATCATAACTAGGGTCAAAAATAATGACTTCTTCACCCGCCCGTACCGTTGCCTGAATTGCACAGAAGATTGCAATCGTTGCGCCAGGGGTAACGGTGATTTCATCTACCGGATCTAGAGTGAGCTGGTCACGATGCTGATAAAGATCAGCGACCAGCCCACGTAATACTGGTAAACCATCACCCGGTGCATATTGATTAAAACCATTTTCAGCCGCCCGACTGAGGGCTTCAATCAATTGCGGTGGAGCAGGAAAATCTGGAAAACCTTGTGACAGGTTAATTGCTCCGAGTTTTTGTGCCAAGGCCGACATAGTACTAAAAATAGTAACGCCCAGATTGGGAAGTTTAGAATGTAACTCAAGCATGTCCTTGGCCTCTGGCTTATCCTGTAATCGAGGATGATGTAGGAGATATAAAGTATTCGGCTTTCAGTGTAGCAGTAAGTGAATCAGCAAATAATCAGAAAAATCGAAAAGGTTGAAACAGAATACATCTTCTATTTCATAAGCATAGAGAATATAAGGTCAGGTTAAGGCTATTCGTGGTTAATTCATGTGAAATAAATACCAAGATGGATTGTTCTAAGCTTATTCCCTAAAATCAGTGCGATAAAAATAACCTCAAATAATAATTATAAAATGCTACAGAGTATTTATACGGTGCTTGAGGGCTTGGGTCTAAGCTCACAGAAGCGTGCACTTCATCTCCGATTTTCCAATGAAATTTTAAATTCTCAGGTTCTGATTCAGCGTATTGAAGGCAGGCACTGGATCAATGAGGGGCTACATGCTGAATTACTTTGTCTATCCACTCATCCCTATATTCCCTTAAAACAGTTTATTGGCTGTCAGGTTGCTGTTGATCAGGTCACTGATCAAGGTGAGCTTTTCCGGACTACAGGTATCATTACCGCAGCTAAACAGGGTCATAGCGATGGTGCTTTAAGTGTCTATCAGCTGACTCTCGAAGATGCGACTTCACTTTGGCATAAACGCCGTAATAGTCGTGTGTTTTTGAATAAAAGTGTCAAAGAAATCAGTGAAATTTTGTTTGCTGAATGGCAAAAGCGAAGTGGCTTATTTGCGCAAAGTTTAAGTTTGGATCTTTCCGGACTAAATCGTGAATATGATGTACGGCCATTGGTCATACAGTCCAATGAAAGTGATTATGACTTTCTGACCCGCTTATGGCGTAGTGAGGGTATTAACTGGCTGATTGATGAAAAGGAATTAATCATTTCAATATCAGCTCGAACCATTCAGCCACAAGTCCTGCGTCTTGTTGATGAGCAGCAATATTTTCAAGCCTTAAAGCGCCGTTCCATCCGCTTCCATCGCAGTCATGCAACTGAGCAATTCGATACTATCACCAGCCTAATTGCTGAGCGCCAATTAGTGCCAAACAATGTTGGATTGCAACGCTGGCAAGCTATAGATCTGGAGCAGGAGCAAAACCAGCAGTTGGTGAATATTCAGCAAAGTAGTGTTCAGGATCATACCAGTTTAAGTCTGGAAGATGTCTGGAACATCAGCCCAGCTTGGACCAGTGACCTAAATAGAGAAGATCAGGCTACATCATCCAGTCCAGCTCAACTGGATCAACTCAGTCAGCAACTTAGTCACTATCATGCCATGCAGTCCAAATATTTTAAGGCCAGCAGTAGTGTTCGTGATGCCCAAGTGGGTTACTGGTTTGAACTGCATGATCATCCCGAAATTGATCAACATCCGTGCAATGAGCGTGAATTTTTAATTTTGGGCAAACACTTCTATAACCAGAATAATTTACCAAAAGACATTTTGCTACAGGTGGATCAGCTCATGCTGTCCAGTCGCTGGAAAGTTCTGGATGACGAGAGACAAGGCAATGAGCTGTATTTAATTCGTCGAGATATTCTGGTGATACCTGAATATCATCCACTACAACATCGGCCAATGGCCTATCCACAACGGGCGAAAGTGGTAGGGCCTGAAGGTGAAACTATTTATATCGATGAATGGGGACGCGTGAAAGTTCGCTTTTTATTTACCCGTAGTGAAGATCATCAGCATGATGGTGGTGCTGGCGCCAATGATAATGACACTGATTCGGCCTGGGTAGATGTGCTAACGCCATGGGCAGGCGAAGGTTATGGCGCCCGATTCCATCCGCGTATCGGGGAAATTGTAGTGATTGATTTCTTCGAAGGGGATATTGATCGTCCCTTTATTGTTGGACGTATTCATGAAGCTGAACGTTATCAAACTATGTTTGATAAGAAGGGCCAATTGCCACTCACTAAAAAACTAAGTGGTATCCGTTCTCAAGAGGTGGGGGGTGAAGGTTTTAACCAGCTTCGCTTCGATGATACAACTGGACAGATTAGTGCACAGCTGCAAAGTAGTCATGGGGTCAGTCAGCTAAATTTAGGAAATCTAAGTCATCCAAAAGAAGATGAGGCTAGCGACGGGCGTGGTGAGGGCTTTGAGTTAAGAACAGATCAATGGGGAGCACTTAGAGCGGGAGCTGGCTTGCTTCTCTCTACCTATAAACAAGAAAATGCCAATGCCAATCACTTAAATGCCAGTCCTGCGAAAAGCCAGCTTGAATCTAGTTTGAATCATAGTAAAGCCTTAAGTGAGATTGCCAAAAATCAGCAAACAGATCCCTTAGAAGGGTTAGATCATCTGAAAAAATTTCTGGATCAGATTGAACAGCAAGATCAAAGCAAGGCTGAAACCTTTAAACAGGCTTTAATGCTGCTGTGCGCACCGAATTCAATTGCACTCTCAACTAATGAAGATCTATACCTTTCAGCTGATCAGTTCGGACTCTGGAGAAACGACGACTTTGTTTAAGGAAATTCCAGTAGGTTGCTTCAAATTTAAGAAAGAAATCATCAATTACGCAAAATAATTCGGTACTATTAAACATCGGGACTAGAGTTTTAAGTTTTATGTGGTAACTCAACTGATGGCTCTAGTCCTCTTATTTTTCAAGTCAATTTTTTATCCGCGATTCGGGTTAAAATATGAAAATACTTAAATCTATAGTAATAATTAGCAGTAGCTTCTTTTCACTATTATGTCACGCAAAAAATATAGATTGGAATGATTACCAGCAAAGTGCTACCCAAATTAAAGAACCAGTTTTATTTCTGGATCAATTTGGTAGATTCTCTCAATTAAATAAAAATTTAAAATTAAGTTTAGTTGATTATGGGGATAAAAACAAAAAATATTCTGGTGGAGATTACATTCTTAAGAGTTATGGCGTCGAAGTTTTAAATAATCAAAAAACTTATATTTTATATCAAGGTACTGTGCCTTTAAAATCAACTGTAGATTTAAAAATACTTTATCAAGATAAAAAAATAGTTGCCTTTCGGATAAGGGAATTTAGTGAATTAGATTATGTGAAAAGACCTTATAAAAAATTTATATCTAACTTTTTTATATATAATAAGTTATCAAATTTAGTTATTGAAGCTCCAGTAGTAAATTCTTCATCTGCTAATTTAGAAAGTGATTACGGGAGTATATTGGCTGGTGATAATTTTTCTTATATTAAAGAAGAGAAAAAATATTTATATAATGCCAATATTAGGGAAAGTAACAGGAAAATTAATGACTATAAATTGATTTTAGATTCAGATTTAAAGTGCTTAACATTTACTCTAGGGTGTGAAAATATTAATTATAGAAATTTTCTTAAAAAATAATTTTTTAGATTGCTACATTATGGAGAATGTAGCAATCACCGACCTTATAAATTTTACCCTTCCAAAACCTCTTCCAGTAACTCCTCACTCGGTGCAAAGTAATACGCACCATCCATTGGAGTCACGAAGTGTAGCAAGCGGTCATGGATCCCATCGCCTGATGTACCAAACATACGCACTAACATGGTATCAATGATTTTCAGGTCTTTGGTATAAGCAATGAAGAATAGACCTTGGTCACCACGACCATCTCCATAAGGTAGAGAGTGACGTAGAATTTCCATTTCCTCGCCTTCCTCATCTTCAACGACAGTACGAGCGATATGCGCATTGGCAGGTTTTACTTCATCCTCGAGCTCAATCGATTCAAGTTTGGTACGACCCATCACTTGTTCTTGAGCATCGACTTTGAGTTTTTTCCATTTATCCAGGTTATGCGCATAACGCTGTGCAAAAATGAATGAACCATCCTGGAAAATGCCCGTATCTTCACCAAGTAAAGCCACTTCAGCTCGATCATCCGGGAATTGCGGATTTTCAGTCCCATCAATGAAACCGGTAATATCACGGCCATCAAAGTAACGGAAGCAAACACGCTCATCTAGTACTTCAACCTGATCGCGAATACCTTCAAAGAAAGACTGACTCAAGGCGAAACAGATATCGGCACGCGCACTGGCAATATGGATCAGCACATCTGCCGGTACCACAGGCATATTAAATGAACCTTGAATTGGCTCTAATTGTTTAAAACCAGCAGGTGCCTGTTCATACAATTTTGACCAGAGTTCAGGACCAAAAGCGACAGCCGTTTTAATTTGCGCATTCGGATGTTGGGTAATCAGGCGATCGCGTGTCGTAAATAGCTCTTTTAATCGTTCCTTAAAATCTTCGATACTGAGATTTTTCAGACGTAAAACAATAAAGCGAGCATGATCTGAAGGTAATGGCAAAATTACAGATTGGGCTGTCATTCATGGCTCCTGTAATAAATTTTCTGTATCCAATCCTGCTATTGTGCCTGAAGCGCTATAGAGTGAATAGTATGCAGTCTGATGTTTAAGCAATTTTTTTGGCTGAAAATATTGGAAAAGTCATATAATTAGATCCTGAATTTGAATGAGTTAAATCTCTATGTCCTATCAAGTCTGGTTTGCTTATATGTTAGCCTGTTGGGTGATCAGTATTTCCCCAGGTGCGGGTGCTATTGCTTCAATGTCGAGCGGACTGAATTATGGCTTTCGACATGGATACTGGAATGCGCTCGGCCTGCAACTCGCCCTATTGGTTCAAATTGCCATTGTGGCTGCCGGGGCAGGGGTATTGTTTGCGACTACACCTTGGGCATTTCTTGCAGTGAAATGGTTTGGGGTTGCCTATTTATTGTATCTGGCCTTTTTGCAGTGGAAAGCACCAGCGCAGTCGATTGAAATTAAACATGAACTCGCACGAAAATCAGCTGGGAAACTCGTCATTCACGGTTTTCTGGTCAATATGAGTAATCCCAAGGCAATTGTATTTTTGCTGGCAGTATTACCGCAATTTCTGGACTTATCTAAACCGCAATGGATTCAGTATGTGATTATGGCCGCGACTATGGTAACGATTGATCTGATTGTGATGGCAGGTTATACCGGTCTGGCTGCTAAGGTTCTGCGTCTTCTGAAATCGCCAAAACAGCAGAAAGTCATGAATCGAACTTTTGCCAGCTTGTTCGCTGGAGCTGCGTTTTTATTGAGTTTGGTGCATCAGTAGGGAAACCTCTCCTTAAAGGAGATGGAATTCAACGATCTCTTAAAGAATCATCTGTAAAAATTCATCTTCAGTCATGACCTCAATATCATGCTGTTTAAATAATGCAGCCGTTACGCCATCACCCTGAATTTTATTGCCAGTAAATGAACCATCATAAATCAGCTTGCTGCCGCAAGATGGACTATTGGCTTTTAAGACTGCATGGGTGACTTGAAATTTCTGTGCTAGTTCCAAGGCAGCATAAGCTCCCTGTATAAAAGCAGTAGATATATCTTGTCCTTGAATATCTGTTACTTGAGCTAAACCTTTAAGAACTTCTAATCCTGTACCGCCTTGAATTTCTGCGGCGGGTCGGGGGATAGGCAAACTACCACTGACTTCAGGGCAAATTGTGACATATTGATCTGGTAGCAAATGATCGACCAACTCTTTTACCAGACAGTCGCGACCATCATAACGGACCTTGTGTCCGAGTAAGCAGGCACTAATTAGATAAAATTTACCTGCCATGTCTTAAGCCAGTTTTTTAAACTTCTGCAAGATAAAAATAGCAGCAAACAGCACTGACATGGTCAGCACAATGGTCAGACCTGTTGACGTATTCAGACCTGCACTTGACCAGAGCCCAACCGTCACACCAATTTGTGCAATCACAAAAGCCCAGATCACCATTTGACGAGGCGAGTTTGCCAGTAGGCGAGCCGTCAAAGCTGGAATGACTAGAAGTGCGCCCATCAAGAGTGAACCGACCGCACGTAATGCCAATACAGTAAACAGTGCCAATAACAGCATAAAGATTAGACGTTGCAGTTTTGCATTCACCCCTTCACTGATCGCCATATCAGGATCAATCGCAATTTGGATTTGCGCCTGCCAGCTTTTATACAGGACAGCCAAAGCCAAGATAATCACGACGGCAAAAGTAGGAAGATCTGTCCATGAGATAGTGAGTAGATCACCAAATAAATAGCTAAGCAGTTCCGGTCTTAAACTCGGTAAATGCTGAATGAATAACAGGCCTGAACAGAGCAGGGTGGCGGAACAGAGTGCCAACAATGCATCATTCGGCAAGCGTGGATCATATAATACCCAGAGTACAGCGACCAGCAAGATAGCGATAAAGCTGACCCCCATCCAGAGTGGCAGGCTCATCGCACCGGCAATGGCAACACCGAGCAAAGTACCATGTGCCATCGTATCTGCAAAGAAAGACATACGACGCCACAGCATCAGACAGCCGAGTGGTGCGGTCAGGAACACCAAGAGTGTTCCCATAATCCATGCAGGTAATAGGAGAGATAACCAATCCATCATGGCTTAAGCTTCCGGCTCGGGGTGAATGTGGGGACGTGAATCGTGCTGACAAGGTGTCGCGGAGTCACCATGGGCACAGTGATCATGATGATGCTGGTAGAATACCCGGTTAGTACCGAAGATGGCTTGATATTCTGGATGCTGCTGCACACTTTCTGGTAGACCGCTACAGCAGATATGTTTGTTGAGACATACCACGCGATGCGTGCCTTGCATTACCCATTGCAGGTCATGCGAGACCATTAAAATGGCACAGCCATATTTTTCCGGCAGGCTGCGCACATATTCATACAGTTCAGCCTCAGACTGAATATCTAGACCCTGCATCGGTTCATCCAGTACCAGAATATCCGGCTGACGTAATAAGGCGCGAGCCAACAACACACGTTGACGTTCACCGCCGGAAAGCTGTTGTACTTTAGAATTTTCCAGTTTGGCAATACCGGTATCACGAATGATTTCAGCTTTAATAGCTGAAGGGCATTTTTCTAGTGCCAGCAGATCTTTAACCCGTAGCGGTAAACTATGTGACGGATTGAATTTTTGTGGCACATAAGAGAATTTCAGCTTGCGCGCCGTTTTGATTTCACCGGATTTCGGTTTGACGATTCCAAGCATGACCTTTATTAAGGTCGACTTACCGGCACCGTTCGGACCAATCAGCGTAACAATCTCTTTCTCCTGCAAAGAGAAATCAATGGCCTTTAAAATGTCACGATCATCAATATTGACCCAGATCTTGGAAAGCTGGATCAAGGGAGATGCATTCAAGCTTTGTTGCGACACTGCTGACAGATTCCTGAAATTTCGATAATGCTGTGGTGTGCACTAAAATCGTCTGAAGCCGCCAAGGCATCCAGTTGTTCTAATAAACCTTGTGCAGATGCTTCTTTTACGGCTTTACATTCAGTACAAATCAAGAATGCCGCCTGATGACCTTCACGCGGATGGCAGCAGGGAATATAGGCATTAATAGAGGTCAGGCGGTGAATAAAGCCTTTTTCTAATAAAAAGTCGAGTGTACGGTACACGGTCGGTGGGGCAGCGGGACGGTCGCTGGCATTTTTCATTTGTGCCAGCAGGTCATACGCACCCATCGGGCCGCTTGCATTCAGAATCAGTTCCAGTACCTCTTTGCGTAAAGGAGTGAGGCGTGCGCCACTTGCCGCACAAAGACTCTCTGCTTCGGCCAGACGTTGCGCGACATTTGGATGGTCGTGTACGCCGTGCAATGCATTGTGGTGTTCGTGCGAACATGAACCCATAGTTCACCTCAGGTGCGAAACTGAAAATTAAAAGATTTCAAATCTTAACATGAAGCGCCCAGAGTTTCGATTGGGCATAGGTATTTTTGTAATTTTGTTATATTATAACACTATTAAATTTGTCCTTATATAGCGATTTCTCTTCATGTTCCGTTTCCTTGCCCTGTGTAGCCTGGCTTTGTTCAGTACCCTTAGCTGGTCGCAAAGTCTGGTGGTTTCAACGCAGCCGATTTATCTGATTGCCAAGACCATTACTCAAGGCGTGGAACAGCCGACTTTATTACTGGCCAATCAAAGCGGTCATGATGTCAGTCTGACCCCGGCACACCGTAAAACGATTCAGGATGCCGGCCTGGTGATCTGGTTAGGGCAGGCACATGAAGCGCCGTTGGCAAAAGTGTTGAACAATAACAATAAAAGTATCGCGATTTTAGATTCGGGTATTCTGACCACTTTGCCAATGCGTAATCCACGTGGGCAAGCCTTAAAAGATACCGTCGATACCCATGTCTGGCTCGATCCCAACAATGCAGTACGTATCGGTTTCTTTATTGCAGCCTTACGTTCTCAGCAGCTGCCTGAGCATCGGGAGGCCTATTGGAAAAATGCGCGTGACTTTGCCCAAACCATGTTTTTGACTGCACAGCGTTATAGTTCTACAAGTAAAGCTCAACCTTATTGGTCCTATCATGATGCCTATCAATATCTGGAACGCTCATTGAACCTGAAGTTCATGGGGGCTTTGACGGATGATCCACATGTGTCACCAACCGTGGCGCAAATCAAATATCTGCAAGACACTCGTGTGCAGAGCAAAATGTGTCTGCTGGCAGAAGCGCATGCTGGTGAAAATCAGTACCGAAAACTGAAACCGATTGTATTCCAGAGTGTCGATGAAAGCATGAGTGGGGCAGGGGACTTTATCCAGGCCTGGCAGAAATTGGCCGAGCAAACCCGTAAATGTGTGTTAAATGCCCATCAATGATTTAAAAATAATCAAGTTTTGATTAGTTTGCCAGCATTTGATCTGTTGAAAAAAACACGACTAAGGTCGGGAAAAGATTGCATGTTCAGGGGTGTAACTCTATAATGCCTGCGATTAAAAATAATCATCAGCTAAACTTGTCAAGCATGCTTGCTGTGAGTGAATAAATAATGAGCCGAACTAGTCGCTTGATTGACCGACGATTAGCGAAAGCTTTAGTCCTCTTACAAGCATTAATGATTCCTGTTTCAGCCTTGATTGGCTGGGTCGTGAAAGACTCAACCGTAGCCTTGAGTGCCGCTTTGGGGGCGTTCGTCTGCTGGCTTGCGAGTTGTTATTTTTCATGGCAATCATTTCGAGCGGCAGGAGCCCGGGCATCTAAGCAGGTTCTTTCGAACATGTATAAAGGCTTGATGGGCAAGTTTGCAATTGTGATTGTTGGTTTCATTTTAATTTTAAGCAATGTCAAGCCGTTATCCCCGGTTGCGTTGTTTTGTGGTTTTATGCTCGTTCAAGCCATGTCGTGGGTCGCTCCTTTTTGGGTGTCACGTCTACAAAAACGAGTTTAAACACAACAAAAAATTGAAAAGTTTTTTTAGGAGCAGGCGAGATATCAAGCAGCACGCGATATTCGTTTGTTCTATAGTTTTTTGACATTGACCAGGTGTGATTTATGGCTGCTGAAGAACATGCCCTTACTTCGACCGAGTATATCAAGCATCACTTGACCAATATGACCTATGGCAAAATGCCAGACGGTACATGGAAATTGGCCGAGAACGGTGCTGAAGCTCAACAGATGGGGTTCACTGCTATTCACTTGGATTCAATGGGTTGGTCAATCGGCCTTGGTATCATTTTCTGCTTGTTATTCTGGCTCGTAGCGAAAGCTGCAAACTCTGGTGTTCCTACCAAGTTCCAGTCTGCAATCGAAATGATTATCGAGTTTGTTGACTCAAGTGTACGCGATACCTTCCATGGTAAATCGCGTTTGATCGCTCCACTAGCGCTAACCATCTTCGTGTGGATTTTCCTCATGAACTTGATGGACCTTATCCCGGTTGACTGGATTCCTTATGTCGCTCAACACGTGATTGGTGGCCTGTTTGGTATTGATCCACACCACGTATACTTCAAGATCGTTCCATCTACTGACCCTAACATTACCCTTGGTATGTCATTGTCTGTATTTGCACTTATCTTATTCTACAGCATCCGTGAAAAAGGTGTTGGCGGCTTCGTTGGTGAACTAGCACTTAACCCATTTAACCCAAGTAACCCAGTTGCAAAAGCGATCCTTATTCCAGTGAACTTGATTCTGGAATTGGTAACCTTCCTTGCACGTCCAGTTTCATTGGCTCTACGACTATTCGGTAACATGTATGCGGGTGAGTTAATCTTCATTCTTATCGCGTTATTACCGTTCTGGATCCAGTGGGCGTTATCTGTGCCTTGGGCGATCTTCCACATTCTTGTTATTACGCTACAAGCATTCATTTTCATGATGCTGACTATCGTATACTTGAGCATGGCAAGCGAAAAGCATTAATGGTATTGCCTAACTGTCACGGGATGGTTGGGCACAATTTTTTAACTTAATTTGGTATAAACCTAACCTCTGAGGAATTATCATGGAACTCACTTTAGGTCTAGTTGCAATTGCATCTGCTATCTTGATCGCTTTCGGTGCTTTAGGTACTGCGATTGGTTTTGGTCTTCTAGGCGGCCGTTTCCTTGAAGCTGTAGCTCGTCAACCAGAATTGGCTCCACAACTTCAAACTCGTATGTTCTTAATCGCGGGTCTTCTTGATGCTGTGCCTATGATCGGTGTTGGTATTGGCTTGTTCTTCATCTTCGCTAATCCATTTGTAGGTTAATCAGCTTAATTCCGAAATTCACTATTTGAGGAATTTGCAATGAATATCAACCTCACATTGTTTGGCCAAGCGATTGCGTTTGCGATTTTCGTCGCATTCTGCATGAAGTTTGTATGGCCACCACTAATCAATGCGATTAGTGAACGTCAGCGTAAAATCGCTGATGGCTTAAACGCTGCTGAAAAAGCGAAGGCTGACCTTGCAGATGCGCAAGCACAAGTGAAAGCTGAACTGGACGCGGCAAAAGCACAAGCGGCTCAATTGATCGAACAAGCGAACCGTCGTGCAGCGCAATTGGTCGAAGAAGCTCGTACTCAAGCGTCAGCTGAAGGTGAGCGTATTCGTCAACAAGCTAAAGAAGCTGTTGATACTGAAATCAATGCTGCTCGCGAAGAATTACGTCAACAAGTGGCTGCTCTTGCAGTTGCTGGTGCTGAGAAAATTCTTAGCCAGCAAGTTGACGCAGAAGCTCACAATGCCATGCTGACTCAGCTGGCTGCTAAACTTTAAGAGAGAGGCAGATTATGGCTGAACTCTTGACGTTGGCACGCCCATACGCTAAAGCAGCATTTGCTTACGCTTCTGAGCAAGGTGCAACTGACAATTGGTCAACAGCACTTAACTTGCTCAGTGCTGCGGTGCAAGACGAAGCATTTTCAGCTTACTTAAATCGCCCTGAGCTTACGCCTGCTGAGCAGGTGAGTATTTTTGCCAAAGTTTTAGGTGAAGACCAAACTGCAGCAGTGTCAAACTTTTTGACATTGCTTGCTGAAAACAACCGTTTGGCTTTGCTTCCTGAAATTCAAGCAGAATACGAACAGCTCAAATCACAGAATAACAATACTGTGGATGTTGTGATTGAATCAGCATTCCCATTGACTTCTGTACAAGAACAAATTCTTGCTCAAGCGTTAGAAAAACGTTTCGCTGCGGCAGTAAATGTTTCTGTAGAAGTGAACCCAGCGTTAATTGCGGGTGTGGTTATTCGTGCAGGCGACCAAGTGATAGATGATTCTGCGCTTAATAAGCTTGAAAAAATGCGTACTCGTCTTCTAGCTTAATTGCATATAAGAAGACTGAACTTTAAAAAGATTGAGGTATAGCGCAATGCAACAACTGAATCCATCCGAGATCAGTGCGCTCATTAAACAGCGTATCGGCGATCTGGACACCAGCGCGACCGCTAAAAACGAAGGTACCATTGTTATGGTATCCGACGGTATTGTGCGCATTCACGGCCTTGCTGATGCAATGTACGGTGAAATGATCGAATTCGACGGCGGCTTATACGGTATGGCACTGAACCTAGAACAGGATTCAGTGGGCGTCGTTGTTTTAGGTAACTACTTAAGCCTTCAAGAAGGTCAAAAAGCTCGTTGTACAGGTCGTGTATTAGAAGTTCCGGTTGGTCCTGAACTTCTTGGTCGTGTCGTAGACGCTTTGGGTAACCCGATTGATGGTAAAGGCCCTATTGATGCAAAACTTTCTGATGCTGTTGAAAAAGTAGCACCAGGCGTAATTTGGCGTCAATCAGTGGATCAACCTGTACAAACTGGTTATAAATCAGTAGATACAATGATCCCAGTAGGCCGTGGTCAACGTGAGTTGATCATTGGTGACCGTCAGACTGGTAAAACAGCTATGGCGATCGACGCGATCATCGCTCAGAAAAACTCTGGCATTAAATGTATCTACGTTGCAGTTGGTCAAAAACAATCAACTATTGCAAACGTAGTACGTAAGCTGGAAGAAACTGGCGCTATGGCGTATACAACTGTTGTAGCAGCAGCTGCAGCCGATCCAGCAGCAATGCTGTTCTTGGCTCCATACTCTGGCTGTACAATGGGTGAATACTTCCGTGACCGCGGTGAAGACGCTCTGATCATCTATGATGACTTGTCTAAACAAGCTGTTGCTTACCGTCAAATTTCATTGCTTCTTCGTCGTCCACCAGGTCGTGAAGCTTATCCAGGTGACGTGTTCTATCTACATTCACGTCTACTTGAACGTGCTTCTCGTGTATCTGCTGACTACGTTGAGAAATTCACTAACGGTGAAGTTAAAGGCCAAACTGGTTCATTAACTGCATTGCCGATTATTGAAACTCAAGCAGGTGACGTATCTGCATTCGTACCAACCAACGTAATTTCGATTACTGACGGTCAGATCTTCCTTGAAACATCATTGTTCAACGCGGGTATCCGTCCTGCTGTGAACGCGGGTATCTCTGTATCTCGTGTTGGTGGTTCTGCGCAGACTAAAGTCATCAAGAAATTGTCTGGTGGTATCCGTACTGCACTTGCACAGTACCGTGAATTGGCAGCGTTTGCTCAGTTCGCTTCTGACCTTGACGAAGCAACTCGTAAACAGCTTGAACACGGTCAACGCGTAACTGAGCTTATGAAGCAAAAACAATATGCTCCATACTCAATCGCTGACCAAGCTGTATCAGTTTATGCATCTAACGAAGGCTACATGGCTGACGTAGAAGTGAAGAAAATCGTAGACTTTGACGCTGCGTTAATTGCTTACTTCCGTTCAGAACACGCTGCGTTAATGCAAAAAATTGACGAGACTGGTGCTTGGGATAAAGATATCGAAGCTGAATTCAAAGCTGGTATTGAAAAGTTCAAAGCGACTCAAACTTACTAATTTAGCAACTTGCTAATTAGTGTTGGTTTGGTTCACGGAATCAACCTTCGAGGGCTCGAAAGGGCCTTCGAATACTAGGTTAAGCGTATGGCAAATTTAAAAGAAATTCGCGCCAAAGTAGCTAGTATCAAAAGCACGCAGAAAATTACTCGCGCGATGCAGATGGTAGCAGCTTCTAAGATGCGTCGTGCGCAAGAGCGCATGGCTCAAGGCCGTCCGTATGCCGAAAATATGCACCGTGTAATTGCTCATTTGGTACAAGCGAATCCTGAATATAAACACCGTTATATGGTTGAACGTCCTGTTAAGCGCGTTGGCTATATCATTGTGTCTTCAGATCGTGGCCTTGCTGGTGGTTTGAACATTAACCTGTTCAAGAAAGTGGTAAAACACGTTCAACAGCAACAAGAGCAGTCAATTGAAGTTCAATTTGCTTTGATTGGTCAAAAAGCGGTTTCGTTTTTTAAAAACTACGGCGGTAAAGTGCTTGGTGCGACCACTCAAGTGGGCGACACTCCAAGTCTTGAACAGTTATCTGGTTCTGTACAGGTGATGTTAGACGCTTATGATAAAGGCGAATTAGATCGTATTTATCTGGTTTCTAACGGCTTTGTCAACGCCATGACTCAAAACCAAAAGATCGAACAGCTTGTTCCTTTGGCAGCTGCTGAAGAAGACAAGACGCTTAACCGTCAATACGGTTGGGATTACATCTACGAGCCTGAAGCTGAAGAGCTTTTAAATGGCTTGTTGGTTCGTTACATCGAGTCTGTGGTGTATCAAGGTGTGATCGAAAACATCGCGTGTGAGCAGTCTGCTCGTATGGTTGCAATGAAAGCTGCAACTGATAACGCGGGTGAATTGATCAAGAACCTGCAACTTATTTATAACAAGCTGCGTCAAGCCGCGATTACTCAGGAAATTTCTGAGATCGTTGGTGGTGCCGCTGCCGTTTAACATATATTAGTTTGAATTGAGGAGACAGCAATGAGTAGCGGTCGTATCATTCAGATCATCGGCGCGGTTATCGACGTCGAGTTTGAACGTAACAGCGTTCCTAAGATCTATGACGCTCTCCAAGTTGACGGTACTGAAACTACATTAGAAGTTCAGCAACAACTTGGTGATGGCGTAGTTCGTACTATTGCAATGGGTTCTACTGAAGGCCTTAAGCGTGGTTTGAACGTAACTAACACTAACGCTCCGATCTCTGTACCAGTAGGTACAGCGACTCTTGGCCGTATCATGGACGTTCTTGGTCGCCCGATCGACGAAGCTGGTCCTGTTGCGACTGAAGAGCGTTTACCAATTCACCGTCAAGCGCCTTCTTATGCAGAACAAGCGGCTTCTACTGACCTTCTAGAAACTGGTATTAAAGTCATCGACTTACTATGCCCGTTCGCGAAAGGTGGTAAAGTTGGTCTGTTCGGTGGTGCCGGTGTTGGTAAAACTGTAAACATGATGGAGTTGATCAACAACATCGCGAAAGCGCACTCAGGTTTATCTGTGTTTGCTGGTGTTGGTGAACGTACTCGTGAAGGTAATGACTTCTATCACGAAATGAAAGACTCTAACGTTCTTGACAAAGTAGCAATGGTCTACGGTCAGATGAACGAGCCACCAGGTAACCGTTTACGCGTAGCGTTGACTGGTTTGACTATGGCTGAGTACTTCCGTGATCAAAAAGACGAAAACGGTAAAGGCCGTGACGTACTATTGTTCGTCGACAACATCTATCGTTATACACTAGCGGGTACTGAAGTATCAGCACTTCTAGGCCGTATGCCATCTGCAGTAGGTTACCAACCGACTCTTGCAGAAGAGATGGGTGTTCTTCAAGAACGTATTACATCTACTAAGTCTGGTTCTATTACGTCAATCCAAGCGGTATACGTACCTGCCGATGACTTAACAGATCCATCGCCTGCAACTACGTTCGCTCACTTGGACGCAACTGTTGTATTGAGCCGTGACATCGCTTCTCAAGGTATTTACCCTGCGATTGATCCACTTGACTCAACTTCACGTCAGCTAGATCCACTTGTAGTTGGTACTGAGCATTACGAAATCGCTCGTTCAGTTCAAAACGTTCTTCAACGTTATAAAGAATTGAAAGACATTATCGCAATTCTTGGTATGGACGAATTGTCAGAAGAAGACAAACTTACTGTATACCGTGCACGTAAGATCCAACGTTTCTTCTCTCAACCGTTCCACGTAGCTGAAGTGTTTACTGGTGCTCCTGGTAAACTTGTACCGCTTAAAGAAACGATTCGTGGCTTTAAAGGTCTTCTAGCTGGTGAATACGATCACATCCCAGAACAAGCGTTCTACATGGTTGGTGGTATTGACGAAGTGATTGCTAAAGCTGAGAAACTTTAATTAGTTCCCTAATTTAGGAGATTCTCATGGCGACTATGCAATGTGACGTTGTAAGTGTTCAAGAGTCTTTGTACTCAGGCACTGTAACTATGCTAATTGCTAAAGGTGCTGGCGGTGAGTTAGGTATTATGCCTGGTCACGCTCCGCTGGTAACTTTGCTCCAACCTGGCGCGATCCGCGTTATTTTGGAAAACGGTACAGAAGAATTAATCTATGTATCTGGTGGTGTTCTAGAAGTTCAACCGCATGTTGTTACGGTTCTTGCTGATACAGCAGTCCGTGCAGAAAACTTGGATGAAGCTGCAATTATTGAAGCGCGTAAACACGCTGAACAATTGCTAGCAAATCAAAAGAGCGATTTGGACTCTGCTGCTGCTTTGGCTGCTCTTGCAGAAACTGCTGCTCAGCTGGAAACGATCCGCAAAATCAAAAACCGTGCAATGTAATTGCTGGTTTAAGATTGAAAAAACCACCCGAAAGGGTGGTTTTTTTATATAAAAACTATTTTGAAAAAAGTTACCAGATTTTAGCCTTATGAATAATTATTTTAAGAAAACTATATAGCTCTAATTTGTACCACTCGATATAACTTTTACCTGCGCTGCGTAATCTTTTGAACCAATCTGTAAGCAAAGTCATAGTCAGAAAAAAACAATGCTAAGTTGATATGGCGTCTTTAAGTTTTTCAGATTTATTCAATAAAAAGTTTCACGGTTCTACTACCTCTGTCACGACGCAAATCACGTTGTTATCCATTTATAAAAATTGAATTGGCCAAGCAGGGATCTAATTATGAGTTATCAATCCATTAACCCCTTTAACAACCAGAAATTAAAAGATTATCCGTCACACACTGATCAAGATATCCAAAATGCCTTGGATACCGCAGAAAAAATCCTGAAGTCGGATTGGACTCAACAAGTAGATACCCGGATTGAGGTACTTAGCAAACTGGCAAACAATATGCGGGAACGCAAGTCAGAACTGGCTAAAATCATGACACTGGATATGGGTAAGCTGATCAAGCAGAGTGAAGGTGAGATCGAAAGCTGTGCCAAAATTGCTGAGTATTATGCAGATCATGCCAAAGAGTTTTTAGCGCCAGTTTCTTATGAAACGGAACTAGGAGAAGCATGGGTAGAGCATCATCCCTTAGGCATCATCATGGCAGTAGAACCCTGGAACTTTCCTTTTTATCAGTTGATGCGTGTCTTTGCCCCAAACTGCGCGATTGGCAACCCTGTGGTAGCCAAGCATGCCAGCATCGTTCCGCAATGTGCTGAAGCCTTTGAACAATTGATTCTGGATGCAGGCGCACCGAAAGGTGTGTGGACTAACTTGTTTATCAGTAGCGATCAGGTCGCAGATATTATCGCAGATCCGCGTGTACAAGGCGTTGCTCTCACGGGATCAGAAGGCGCAGGGCGTGCAGTAGCGGGGCAGGCCGGTAAACATGTCACCAAATCGACACTAGAATTGGGCGGTAATGATGTATTCATTATGCTGGATGATGCTGATCTGGAAAAAGCGATCAAAATCGGCTGTCAGGCACGCGTTAATAACACGGGGCAGGTTTGTACAGCAGCTAAACGTTTTATCCTGCATGAGAAAATTGCGGAACAATTTAAATCGGGCATGATCAAGGTCTTTGAAGGCTTAAAAATTGGTGATCCGTTGGATTCTGAAACTACACTTGGCCCACTGTCTTCGGCAGATGCGTTGGAAAAACTGACCAAGCAGGTTGATAAGGCAGTAGAGAATGGCGCGAAAGTCGTGACTGGTGGTAAGCCTTATGAGCATGAAGGTAATTTCTATCAGCCAACTATTCTGGAAAATATCAGCCGTGATAATCCGGCCTGGTATGAAGAATTCTTTGGTCCTGTGGCACAGATCTATGTCGCAAAAGATGAAGATGAAATTGTATCGATTGCCAATGATTCCAATTATGGTCTCGGAGGCGTGATTCATTCACAAAATATTGAGCGGGCGAAAAAGCTGGCTTCACGTGTAGAAACCGGCATGATCTGGATCAACTGGTATACCGATACTGCCCCAGAGCTGCCATTTGGCGGGATTAAAAACTCGGGTTATGGTCATGAACTTTCAATCGATGGTTTCAAAGAATTTGTGCAGAAACGATTGGTGGTGGTGAAAAGCCCAAAAAAATAATATTTAATTTTTAAAATAAAGAAGCCACTTAAACAGTGGCTTCTTTTTGAACGAGATATCAGCGTAAATCAAGTATTTTCTGTTTCAGCTTCTGATGAAGCGTCTTTATCTGAGTTTTGAATCAGTATGCCTGCCAGTTTAAGCATTTCAGCTTGCACACTGACCATCTGGCTTTCAATTTTCTTTAAATCAACCTGACTGAAATCGACTTGGCCATTCAGTAAAGGAGAAGCCAGAACCTGTTGATTGGCGCTCATGATATTGCTACGTACCTGATCAATTTCCTGACTTTTTAAATTCAGTTCACCTAAGGCCTGATTAAAGCCTGTCAACTGTTGTTGTAACTTACCTGCTGTAGCTTGCAGTTGCTGGGTATCTTTAGTATCCACCGCAGTTTGCAGATCAGTTTGGGTCTGTTTTAACTGTTCGACATAACTGCCCGCCTTGAATTGCAGATCAGCCACATCACGCACCATATAAAACATATTGCCAGACTTCAGCTCTGTTTGCGCAGTCATCGTGCGATCACTTTGCTTTGCAGGTTCAAGATCAGTAGAAAGCGTACTTTGTTCTTGCTCGACCGGTGCTTCGGTCGCCTGTTCACAGCCTATTAATAAAACGCCTGAGCTAAATAGGGCAAAAGGAAGAAGAGCATTTACAAGAATCTTGGACATGAAATCGTGGTCTCGGTGCAGGTGGTTCTAATGCATGACTATAAGAATAAAATGTGGAGATAAAAAAGATTGTTGCAAAGTCATAACAAATATTTTGAATACAAAAGATTAAGACATTAAAAAAGAGTGCCGAAGCACTCTTTTTTCACCGAGGAGGATAAAACTTATCCTGCAATAATTTTGATAATGTTATGGCTCATCACATTGGTCAGGATATAGTCACCATTCACTTTGATCCATTGCTGGTTTTTACCAGGTTTGCTGAGTTTTTTGTATTTGCTGTGGTCTACCTTGTACACTTTGCTCTGGAACTGAGCTGGTACTTTTTGACCTACACGCCAATCGTGTGAAGGATCTACTTTCTTATGTACCTGTTTATACTGTTGAGCGTGTGCAGGAGATTTATACTGTGCATGCTGCTGAACATGCGTTTTTTGTGGCTGATGATGTTGCGAATGATGCTCTGGAGCTGCAGCAAAAGCTGAAGTCGCCACAAGTGTACTAGATAATGAAAATACGACTGCTTTTACTAAGTTTTTCATGTTTTGAACCTATCGTTATCTCTCTTGGGATAACTGCATATTAGGCTTAACTCATTGATAAATATGGAATGAAGTGTTGTAGAAAAATAAAAATTAAGCGTAAATCATGGAGATTTTAGAGCTAAGTAAATCTGGTTGTAAGTATTTGATTTTTATTTAAATAATAAGTATCTATTATTGAAATAGATACTTACATTACTGTTACAAATTATTTAGCCAATTCTGCATTGATCGCATCTCGCAAGCGGGCATCATCTGCTGGAATATTTGGTGCAAAACGCGCGACCACTTCACCTTGCTTGTTGACCAGGAATTTTTCAAAGTTCCACAGCACTTCTGGTAATTCATTTGGCGTATTGCCAAAACTTTTCAGGCGCTCTGCAAAATCTTCGCCGCCTGTACGTTGCGGCTGAGCTTGGGTCAGATAATGGTAAAGAGGATGCTGATCTTCACCCACGACAGAGATCTTGGAGAATAGCGGGAAATCCACATTGTAGTTCAGACTGCAGAACTGCTGGATTTCCTCGTCTGTGCCCGGTTCCTGACCTTTAAAGTTATTCGCAGGAAAAGCCAGAATTTCCAGTCCTTCGGTTTTTTTCTCATTATAAAGTTTCTGCAGTCCTTCATATTGTGGGGTTAAACCACATTTCGATGCGACATTTACAATCAGCAGGACTTTGTCTTGATAATCGGACAGAGTCGTATTTTCTCCAGTGACGGTTTTTACCGGAATCTCATAAATGGACTGGCTCATATTATTTTGCTCGAATTGTTATGGAAATAGACTCATGTTTTATCGGGTCTGGGCGGTTTCAGCAAACATAAATTTTAGATAAGTTTGTGAAAAAAATATGAAATTCAATGTTTATGCCTATGAGCCAGGTCGGCTAAACTGGTCATCAGTTGCAACCGACCTATTTAAAAAGACTTATTTAGCAAGCTCAGCATTGATTGCATCCAGCAGGCGTGAATCATCTGCCGTGATATCCGGTGCAAAACGTGCAACGACTTCCCCCTGTTTGTTCACCAGGAATTTTTCAAAGTTCCAGAGGACTTCAGGCGGTTCATTTGGAGTCAGGCCATAGTCGACCAGATCTTTCCACCATGGACCTTCACCAATACGTTCTGGCACAGCCTGAGTCAAAGTAGCATACAAAGGATGTTTAGCTTCACCCACGACCGGAATTTTAGCAAACAGCGGGAAATCCACCTGATAGTTCAGGGAACAGAATTCCTGAATTTCCTTTTCACTTCCAGGTTCCTGTTCCAGAAAATCATTGGAAGGGAAACCTAAGATTTCCAGTCCTTCGGCTTTTTTATCATCATAGAGTTTTTGCAAGCCTTCGTATTGTGGAGTGAGGCCGCATTTTGATGCCACATTTACCAGCAGTAAGACTTTGCCTTGATACTGGTTCAGCGTCGTGTCCGTTCCTTGAATCGTTTTTACCGGAATGTCATACACAGAAGTGCTCATCGGATTTCCTTTTTATTAAATGAATGAGGGCTATTTGTTTTAACGGGTATTTAAATACAGTACAAGTCGGAATCAGTGAAATGCTTACTGGCCGGCTACAAATAGCATTAATTTTAGTTGAAAAATCAATTATGCTTAGGCACTTGCCAAGAAGCATAGATTAACAATAGATAAAGACAGGGATGAAGTTATGACGCAGCAGCAAAAAACAATGTGGTGGGCCATGCTGCTTCCCTTGACTGCGGTCCTGATCTGGTCATTGAATATGACCGTTAACCGTTATGTAGCGGATTATATTTCTCCCTTAAGTATCAGTTTTTATCGCTGGGTTCTGGCTCTGCTGATTTTAACGCCGTTGATGTGGCCCAAGGTTCGCAAAGCCTGGCCGGAAATTCGACCACATCTGGGGCATCTGGCTGTCTTAAGTGCATTGGGTATGGTGTTGTATCAAGGTCTAGCTTATACCTCAGCACATTATACCAGTGCCACCAATATGGGCCTGATCAATGCTTTTATTCCGATTTTTACCATTATTGTCGGGATCTTTCTTTTACATGTTCGTCCCACCTTAATGGCGGTGATGGGCAGTATATTGTCTTTTATTGGTCTGATGTATGTGATGGGGCAGGGGCAATGGGCACATTTACTGGATGCAGAAGATCATTATATTGGTGATCTGCTGATGCTGATTGCGGTATTTTTCTATGCCTGTTATGGCGTATTACTCAAAAAATGGCAGATCCAGATTCCGCTATTGGTTAGTCTCTATATGCAGATTTTTTTGGCCGTTCTCTATCACATTCCTTTAGTACTGTACTCAGGCTTAGATGCTATTAATAGTAATAACGTAGCAAGTATTATTTATGCCGGAATTTTTCCTTCTATTGCTGCCCCATTCTTATGGATGATGGCTGTACAACAACTGGGCCCAAACCGCAGCAGTATTTTTATGAATTTGATGCCAGTGTTTACGGCGTTAATCGCTTATTTATGGTTGTCTGAAGCTTGGACGATCTACCACAGCATTGGTGGTGCCATTATTCTGGTAGGTATTTTATTGGCGCAATACCCAGCTAAGCCCAAGGTTTAAGCGATCAAATAAAGAGTTGAAGTTTTATTTGTTTAATATTTGAACAAATGATTACATTATTTTTACAGTATTATTCCTTAAATTTAGTGATTATGGATATAAAAATAAATTATTAAAAATTAACTTCATTTTAAAACTGAAACAAAAATAGCAAGATATTTTGAATTTTGATTAAATTTTAAATATTTTTAATAGGAAAAATGTATTGATACATTGTTTTATTGTATTTGCTGTTGTGACGGATTTCTCGCATAATGCCCGCATCGAGAATGATGAATCAGAAAAAACCTAGATTTATCAAACTCCCAGAGATTTACAGACCCTCTGGATGTGATAATACACATCCTTTTTTATGCTCAACCATCCCTATATGGTTGAGCTTTTTTTTGTCTTAAAACTTTAGTCGGCTTGAAAAGAAAAATGACTGAGCAAAGGCTCAGTCACGAATAATTTCACCTGTTACAGCATCAATAATCCGGCTTGGTTTCTGGCTCAGTCCCAGATCGCCGTTCAGATAATTCAGATCCTGGTCAAAATAACGCATGGCATCTTGCAGGGAACGTGCAGGTTCTAAGCCGGCAGGATTGGCACTGGTCGAAACAATAAAACCGCCAAAGGCCTGACACAAAGCTACACAAAGAGGATGAGTGGTCACACGCACGGCTACTTTAGGGTGTTTGCCTTTAATCCAGCCTGGAATATCGTCATTGGCAGGGAGTAGCCAGGTGGTTGCCCGGTCTGTAGGTCGATCATTACTCCAAGACTCAATTACTTTTTCACGCATTTCTTCACTTAGATCCTGAAGTAAATGTTCCACTTGTGAAATATGAGCTGCGAGTAAAATCACGCCTTTTTCAATCGGGCGCTGTTTTAAGGTTAAAATCTGGTGAAATGCCTGTTCATTGTAGGGGTCGCAACCTAAGCCCCAAACAGCCTCTGTAGGGTATGCCAAGACCTGTCCAGCTTTGAGACATTCAGCTGCTTCGGCAACAGAGGTGGTGATCATGTGTATACCTTATCAAAACAAGAAGTGTCTATTGTGAACCTTATTTATGTGGACGACAACGTAGATACATGCCGGCTTGCTGAGTACAAAAGCCAAGTAGCTCCAGTTCCATCAATTGACTGGTCAGAGAAGACACATCCAGTTGCAGATGATGACTGAGATGATCCAGATCCTGTCCGACCCAGTCTAACTGGTTATAAAGTCTGAGCAGATGGGGCGGTATGTGTGCAGGAAGTTCATCCGCCATGTCATGTTGTACTTCATTTTGTAAGGCTTGCCATTGAGTCGCCAGAGCCAGTTCTTCAATCACCTGTTGCGGGTGATCAATCAGAATCGCGCCTTCACGAATCAGCTGATGGCAACCCTTATGATATTCGCTATAAATATGTCCCGGAATGGCAAACACGGTTTTGCCTTGTTCGGCAGCCAGTTTGGCCGTAATTAGAGAGCCGCTTTTTAAGGTCGCTTCAGCCACAATGACTCCGAGACTTAAACCGCTGACAATCCGGTTACGCCGTGGAAAGTGATGCTGCAATGGTGGAGTCTCTGGCAGAAACTCGGTAATGACCGCACCACCATGCGCAATAATCTCCTGGCGCAATTGTGCATGTTGAGAAGGGTAGGTCTGATCCAGTCCAGTCCCCATCACTGCAATGGTGCCCTGATATTTTAATCCTGCCCGATGTGCTGCTTCATCTATGCCTTGTGCTAATCCACTATTAATATAGAAACCCTGTTCACTCAAATAAAAGGAAAAATCATAAGCTACTTGCCGGCCGTGAGGACTCGGCTTGCGACTTCCTACAACCGCAATTTGAGCCTGAAGCAATGTATCCGGCTGACCTTGACCAAAAATAATTGGTGGCTTGTCTACATAGTGGCTGAGTTGCTGCGGATAGTGCAGATCATGATAGAGCAGGATGAAATCACTATCTCGTTGAACTTTTTCCAGACAGCGCTGAAATTTCTGTTGTGATTCTGGAAGCGAGAAGTCTTTCAAGCGTTGGATATGATTGGCATGAATGCCAAGCGCCTGCCAGGTGGGCACCTGATCAGGCTGTAGGGCTGTGGTCAGACTTGAATAATGCTGACTGATTTTATAGAAGCTCGAAAGAGAATGCTGAACCAGATACCATAACGTCAGTGTTTCCAGTTGCACGCGTGATAAAGAGTTCAGCATATCGAGACCTATATGTGTGTCTTCTTATTCTTTCAGTTGTAAAGTTAGATCAATCTATTATTCATCTAACAATGGCGCTTGAATATTGGCACCCACCTTGATAGGTAACTCACTTTCCAGCACATAAGCATAGCTCAGCTGGTCAAAAGTTTTAAAGACCATCACATTGCCAATGCGCTCACCTGGAAGCTGTACGCGCTCTTTGGTTTTCGGATCAGTCACCACTTCACCTTTCTGGTTTACGCTAAAGACATGACCAGTCTGAACCCCATGTGCCGTACCACGGTCAATCGTTACGACACTATGACGCGCAGCGGTACCAATTGAACCCAGTACACGCACAATCTGACCACCAGCAACCGTATTTTCTGCATTCACTGGATAGAACAGGGTAGGTAACATCGGATCGTATTCAGGCAATACACGGTCACCGCGACGCACTTCGGCATTATAGCTATCTGTCAATTCCAGCGTGGTGACATCACCTTCGCCACGTACTGCAATTCCGGAAGCAACCTGTTGCAACTCTAGAGCAGCCGTGTATTTCTTGCCATTGGCATCGGTAAATACATAAGGGTCTGCTTCACGATATACCGCATAACGCTGGCCAACCACCAAACCATTGCCGCGTGCATAGACCTTCTGGCCTTTACCGGCCAGTACGCGCTGGTCTGCAGTGCCGAGAATGTAAGGCGTACCCTGAACTGAATCCGCTGCCACTATGGTATAGCGTTCCAACCATTGCTGGATATGCGCTAATGGAATCACTGGAATCGTATTATTTAAAGATTCAACGCGAACCTGTGGTTGTAATGAAGTACTACCGATATAACGACTGATGATACCTTCACAGCCATCACCTTCGTCTTTACCGATAATTGGACGACCTTGATAGTCACACATCAACAGGCGGTCACCTGGAAAAATCCAATGTGGATTTTTCACGTGCTTGTTACTGGCCCAGATTTCTGGCCAACGCACCGGATTTTTTAAGAAACGTTTTGAAATATCCCACAATGTATCGCCTTTTTTGACCACGTAGACATTGGGCGCACTGGCTTTTAAAGCAGGTGGATTGACGTTGCGGGCAGGAGCTGCCTCGGCTGAATACATTGTCCCCATACTCACTCCGACACAAACTGCCAGTGCGAGCATTTGATTTTTTAACCCCAAGGCACTAAAAAATGGCATGCCCTTCAAAACCTTTTTCATTATCATAATTCCTAAAATTATGTGCGTAGTTGCGTTATAATAACGATCTTACACACATTTTTTTGATGAAGCATTCCCTTCATTTGGTTTTTTGATCAATGGCATAATTGAGGACGCAGTATGGCCTTATTACCTATTTTAAGTTTCCCGGATCCCCGTCTTCGTACCATTGCACAACCAGTCGAAGAAGTTACTGATGAAATTCGTCAGCTCGCTGCAGATATGTTTGAAACCATGTATGAAGCGCCAGGCATCGGACTCGCCGCGACCCAAGTTGATCGTCATATTCAGCTGATTGTGATGGACCTGTCTGAAAACAAAGATCAACCCATGGTGTTCATTAACCCCAAAATCACACCATTGACTGAAGAAACACAGCCTTATGAAGAGGGCTGTCTATCAGTTCCTCAAATATACGATAAAGTTGAGCGTCCGTCACGCGTAAAAATCGAGGCAATTGGTCTGGATGGTCAACCCTTTGAACAAGAGGCTGATGGACTTCTCGCTGTGTGCATCCAACATGAAATGGATCACTTAAATGGTAAACTTTTTGTGGATTATCTGTCGCCATTGAAACGTCAGCGTGCCCGTGAAAAAGTAGAAAAACTGGTTCGCCAGCGCAATAAAGAAAAAGTTGCAGTTAAACGCTAGGACTCTTTTCCCAAGCAATTTTTATGCTTCAACAAGCCCAATTTTGATTGGGCTTTGTTATACTTAGCTCAGACAAATTCAAGGGTTTGCCTATGGTCCTGCGGGGAGGTCTGCTACTTTCCTTTGTGGCGGTATTTCTACAGATTGCTGTGTTCTTACAGCCTTTGCTGCCGAAGCAATATCAGGTTGCTCCGGTCTGTGAAACCATCACGCGCGCCCTTTTAGTTTCCTCTCATGTTCATTCTGAACATTCTGCCCATTATCACCTTGATCAGCATCCTATTTCCTCAGACTCCATGGCGCATGAACACGATGCCAGTCATCAGTGTCAGTACTGTACTGTCTATGGCAACCTGGTTTTGCCGCCTGAGCTTGAAGTGAAAGAAGTCCTGGATCGAATTCAGGTCAGACTCTTGGCTTTTGAACAAGCCTTTAAACATGTCTGGTTTGTTCTTCAGCGACTCTTTCTGATTCCGCAAGGACGGGCACCGCCACTGTTTGCATAAATCCACGTTGTTTTGACTGGGTCTTGAATGACTCGGACCGTGTTTAATTTATGTATTCAGTGAGATAGAAAATGGCTCAGCCTAAATTCTCGTTACAGCCCCTTGTGGCTGCAATTTATGTTGCCTGTTATTCCTCAGTGGTTATGGCCAATGAAAGCATGCCAGTACAAACCATGGCACCGATTGTGGTGACTTCAACTGCCGGTAATGATGCCAATGGTCTGATTGTTCGTGCTGATCCCAAACAGCCGATTCAGCCAGTGCCAGCAACTGATGGCGCAGATTATCTGCAAAGTATTGTAGGTTTTAGTTCGGTCAATAGCGGAGCAGGTACCAATGGCGATGTGACCTTTCGTGGTATGTTCGGTTCACGCATTAAAATCCTGACTGATGGCACTGAAAACCTCGGTGCCTGCCCAAGCCGGATGGATTCGCCCACTTCATATATTTCTCCAGAAAGTTATGATCGTATTTCAGTGATTAAAGGCCCGCAAACGGTTCAATATGCCAATACCGGTTCGGCAGCAACCGTCATTTTTGAGCGTAGCCCGGAACAGTTTGATCAGGATAAAAAATATCGTGGTCAGGCCAGTGTACTGATGGGATCTTTTGGTCGTCTGGATCAAAATATTGAAGCAGCCGTGGGTGATGAGCAGAAATATATCCGCCTGAACACCAACCGTTCGGTATCAAACAGTTATAAAGATGGTGATAGCCAAACTGTACCTTCAGATTGGGAACGCTGGAATGCAGATTTGGCACTGGGCTGGACGCCGGATGAAGACACTTGGGTAGAACTGACCGGGGGCAAGGCGGATGGTGAAGCTGTGTATGCCGGCCGTGCAATGGATGGCTCCAAGTTTGCCCGTGAAAGTCTGGGTTTGCGTGTTGAAAAGAGAAATGTCAGCGATGTGATCAAGAAAATTGAAGCACAGGTAAACTACAATTTTAATGACCATGTCATGGATAACTATAGTCTGCGCGAGTTCAAGCCTGGCGGTATGATGAGTATGCCTATGGCCACCAATGTAGCGCGTAAGACATTGAATGCGCGTATGGCCGTGACCAGTGAATGGGATAAATTACAGCTGATTACAGGTATCGACAGCCAGAATAATCAGCATAGCAAACGTAACGGAAATCTGATGACAGCGTATCAGAATAAGCCACGTATTAAAGATATGGAGTTCCAGTCGATCGGTGGTTTCGGTGAGCTCAGTTATGAGGTCAGTGATAATCATAAGTTGGTGAGTGGCCTGCGTCTGGATCAGGTCAAAGTAGAAGCAGTGGAGTCAAACCAGGAGCGTAAAAAAACTTTACCAAGCGCTTTTTTGCGTTTTGAGAATCAGCATCCAGACCATGATGATGGCAAGACTTATATGGGTATTGGCTATGTCGAACGTATGCCGGATTACTGGGAGCTGTTCAGTCCAAAATCAGGCAATGGTCATCCAAATACCTTTAAGAACATTGATACTGAAAAAACTTTACAGCTGGATATTGGCTACCAGCATGAACATGGTAATTTCAGTTCATGGGCATCGGCATATGCAGGTGTGATCAATGATTACATCCTCACGACTTACTTGCCAACAGGTAATATGGGAATGTTAGAAGCACATAGCCGAAATGTAGATGCAACAGTGGCAGGTGCAGAAGTCGGAATCGGATATCAGTTTACTGATGCGATTCAGGCTGATCTGAGTGCGATGTATGCCTGGGGTGAAAATACCAGTGACAATACGCCGTTGCCACAGATTTCACCTTTGGAAGCTCGGGTAAATTTACGTTATATCCAGGATAACTATACTTTGGGTGCCTACTGGCGCCTGGTCGATGGTCAGAACCGAATTAGTGAGCGTGAAGGCAATATTGTCGGCTATGATCTTAAGCAAAGTGCTGGTTTTGGTACTCTCTCTTTAAATGGTACATATCATGTAAATGACAACATGGATCTTTCTGTGGGTGTCGATAACGTACTGGACCGTACCTATGCCGAGCATTTGAACAAGATGGGCAGTTCCGGTTTTGGATTTGCTGCCAATGAGCAATTTAATAATATCGGACGGAATTACTGGGCAAGAATCAGTATGAAATTCTAATTTGAACTGAAAACAAACAAAAAGCAGGAGTTTTTTCCTGCTTTTTGTTTATGGTAGTAATTTAAATTCATGTTTATCAGTAAGTTAATATTGTTTTGTTTTGCATTAAATAATAACTCAAACTTTTATTAAAATAATTTTTATAAATAAAACAGTAACTTATGAATTTTATGGATTATAAAATAAACATGCGTTTGTAAAGTTTAAAAAATGGGGTTGCAAGCCCCCTGAAATACTGTAGAATGCACATCCATCGGCGGTGATGAAGATTAAAACTTCTGATAAAACAGTAACTTAGCATGAAATGGTTGAGTTGGGTTTTAGAAAGAAGGTTTAAAAATAATTTTCATTACTGGTTGACTTTCTAGAGATAGAGAGTAATATAGCCGACCTAGCTTGCTACTGACGAAGTAGTGAGAAGATCATTAAGAGATTATGAAGAACAACTTGTGTGGATTTTTACTGGTTGATTGATCGAAATTATTTTCATTGATTGATTGGTTTAAATTACTCGAAGTTTATTTGAGCGAAATTTAAGTCAGAAAATTGATGAGCCAAGTTTAAGAGTTTTACTTATAAAACTCGAAATGATTTTAACTGAAGAGTTTGATCATGGCTCAGATTGAACGCTGGCGGCAGGCTTAACACATGCAAGTCGAGCGGGGATAGGGTGCTTGCACCTGATTCCTAGCGGCGGACGGGTGAGTAA